>NZ_JANSHV010000307.1:0-653 GCF_047461775.1 Synechococcus sp. R6-5 | reverse complement strand
CCCCCACGCCTACTACCTTAATCTTTGCGTTTGCGGTCTTGCTCGGCATGAAGTCCTCTGGACAATCCGCCGCTCTGGTCTGAGATCCGTTCCTCTCATACTCGGCATGAGAGCCTTCTCCCCTGTGGCGCTCATTCCAATGGGAAGGCGCAGACTGGGCTGAACCCAACCCTTGCCCAGGATTGGGAGGATGGATGTCTGACCAATTGGATGGCATGTCAGCTCTCACAATAACTTAAATTCTGGCAAATATCGAATATGCTAGCTGATTTAATATAGAGCAACTCCCTCCAGATGCCAACGCTGCCGACGTTTGTGAATCTTCCCGCTGAATACGGCCCTCCTAAAGACGCCTGTCGGCAGAATCTCAGGTAGCCTTTCTTGCCTAGAGGCATTTCTCTCTGAACTTGTCTCGAAGCTTTTGTGTGTAAGAATAGGTGTTCTCGAATACTTAGACCCTTGCAGGGGAAGAAGGGTCCAAAGGGAGGTTTCGGTACAAGAGTCTGGCCCTAGTTAAGGCCCAGTTAAGGCGAAGAGTCCCCTATCCAGCCAAAGGCTGATAGAGCGCCACTTTGTAGAACTGAGGCTTTGGCATCCTGTAGAGATTCAGGGATCCGGACTTGCATTCAGCTAGAAATTGCAGGAGCCCCGCA
>NZ_JANSHV010000306.1:0-5831 GCF_047461775.1 Synechococcus sp. R6-5 | reverse complement strand
CTGTCGGCTCGTTGATGATGCGCAGCACCTCCAGGCCGGCAATGGTGCCCGCATCTTTGGTGGCCTGCCGCTGGGCATCGGTAAAATAGGCGGGAACGGTGATCACGGCTTGGGTCACCGGCTCCCCCAGATAGGCCTCCGCATCGGCCTTCAGCTTTTGCAGGATCATGGCGGAGATCTCCTGCGGAGTGTAGGCGCGATCTTGCACCGCCACTTCCACCATGTTGTCTCGACCGGGGATGACTTTGTAGGGAACCCGCCTCCGCTCATCTTCGGTCTCGGCAAAGGTGCGGCCAATGAAGCGTTTGATGCTGAAGATGGTGTTTTCAGCATTGGTAACCGCCTGGCGCTTGGCCAGTTGGCCCACCAAGCGGGTGTTGTTCTTGGCGAAGCCGACAATGCTGGGGGTGGTGCGCCCTCCCTCGGCGTTGGTGATCACAACGGGCTGACCACCTTCCAAAACCGCCACGCAACTGTTGGTGGTTCCCAGGTCAATCCCGATGACTTTACCCATAGCCCCCTCTTCCCGTGCGCCAAGTCTCAACCCAAGAACGCGATTCCACGGATCTTAAAAGCATTCTGCCCAGAATCCCGCAGAAACCTTCAGACGTTGCTTTCGTCTCCGTAGCTTTACTGTAGCGTTTCTGAGACTGCTCTGGCTCTGTTTGTCAAGGTTCAAGTGAGCAAGTTCGGCTAGGAAGGTTGGGGGTTTTGGGGAGAGGCGGGCGTGTTTTCCGGACCAGCTTCGATGGTGGCTTGGGCTGGGGGGGATGGTTCAGAGCTGGGGCTGCCCGCCGAGACGGCCACCATGGCATGACGGATCACCAAGTCCCCCAGCTTGTAACCTGGCTGATATTCGACGGCTACCACATCTTCAGGATAGTCTGGGCTGGGCTGACGGGCTATGGCTTCGTGCAGGTTGGGGTCGAAGGGCTGGCCCACCGATTTCATGCGGGAGACGCCCATCTTCTTCAGGCATTCCACCAGCAGGCGGTAGACGCTCTGGTAGCTGTTGTGCAACTCCCGCTCGCGGTCGGTTTCCAGCTTCAGCTGCTGCTGAGCCCGCTCAAAGCTGTCCACAACAGGCAAGATCTCCAGCACAAATTTCTGCCGTTCTTTTTGGCTGAACTCTTCTTTTTCCCGCTGGGTACGCCGCCGGTAGTTTTCAAAATCGGCGTAGAGGCGCAGGTAGGCGTCTTCTTTCTCTTTGAGTTGCTGGCGGACAACTTCCAACTCGTGCTGGAGCTGCTTGAGAGCTTCACCGGGATCTGGAGAAGGCTCAGCTGCGGTTTCTCCGGAGGAGGTACCGGCTTCTGCTTCGCTATCTTCCAAAATCAGCTTCTCCAGCTCTGCCTCTACGTCGATCTCTTCTTCCTGTAGTTCAGGATAGGTATCTTCTGGGGCCATCGGTTGCTTCTCTTCGGCAGTCATGGGCGATGTCGGCAAGTGTTAGCAATGAGCAGTGACTCGGATATCCCCAGTTTGGCAGTTTCAAAACCGCCGCTGCACTCAGCCAAACCAGGCTCTGTGTTGATCGTATTCTACCGGGTTCTCTTTCAGCCAGTTGAAGTCAATATCTTTTCTTTCCTAGCCGACCAGCAGATGTTCCCGTGGCCGGCCCAGGCAATCGGGGAAGTAGATCTTGGCCAAGTCGGGGATTAGGCGCCAGTTGGGGCTGTAGATGGGTTGAATGGGGGAGTGGGTGTGAATATAGTAGACCAGAAAGTCGCGGATGCTATCGGCTGAGATCCACAGGGTTTGGGCTTCTTGGAACATGCTGTAACCGCCGCCGCCGCCGGCTCGGTAGTGGTTAATGGCCAGGCGAAAGGTCTGTGCTGGTTCCACCGGCTGTCCGCGGAATTGTAAGGTCACCAGGCGCTTTCCTACGGGGCGGGTGAGATCGAAGCAGTAGTCGATGCCGTGGTAGAGGTCGAAGGTGTAGCCGCGGGCTTCGGGGGCCACGACGGCAGCAGGATCGGCGGGAAGGTGATTGGGATCCAACTGGCGAAAATAGCCGGCAGTCTGTTCCAGGGCGCGCCGCAGAATATCTCCGGTGATCTCCAAAACGCAGAGGGTGTTGTCGTAGACGGTGAGGCTGTAGGCATCTTGCAGGGAGATGGGGCCTGCCGACAGGCCGGCGCTGCTGCAGATGTTGACCAGGGAGAGCTCTGCGGGGAATCCCGCCTCCCGCACTGCTTGCAATTGGGCCTGGTGGAGCAGCTCTGCCAGAGGGTTAGCCCCCAAACGGGCTGCCAGACCGCCGCTATAGGCAGAACGGGCTTGGCCAATGGGCTGACGGATGTAGCGCAGGGTGGCTTGATGATAGGGCTCTGTCAAGGCCAAGAGTTCGGGATCGGGAGGGATCCCTTCGGCGGAGAGGAGCTGTGCGCTTTTCCCGAGAATTTGCCAGCGGCTGCCCTGGCGCTCCAGCTCCAGGGATACCTGGGAGAGGTGGCTGCCCCAATAGCCGGGCTGAACTACCAGAGCTTGGGATCCCCCCAGACCGGCGATGGTCTGGTGGGTATGGCCGGAGAGGATGACGTCAATGCCGTCCAGTTCGGCCAGGGCCAACAGTTCGTTTTCCCCTGCCAGGCTTTTGTTGCTGCACCAGCCGGAGCGATCCGGGTTGTGCCAGTGCTCAGGGGTGCGCAGGGGGGGCAATTGGTTGGGGCCGCTGTGCAGGATCAAGATCAAAACATCCACCTGAGGTCGCAGCAGCGATAGGTAGTGGCGGGCGGTCTCCAACAAGGGGGCAAAGCGCAGCCCCGCAATGTAGTCGGGTCGCTCCCAGGTGTCGATGCGGGGGGTGGTCAGCCCTAGCAAGCCAACGCGAACCCCAGCCAATTCCCGGATCAGGTAGGGCTGGAAGAGGGGATCCCCATTCTGGCGGAGGATGTTGGCACAGAGCACCGGACAGCGGAGATCGCCGATAAAATCCCGGAGAACCTGAAGCCCAAAGTTAAAGTCGTGGTTGCCAGGGGTAAAGGCGTCGTAGCCTAGGGCGTTGAGAGCATGAGCCAAGGGGTGAGGGGAGACGCGCTCCACTTGCGCATAGTAGGTGCCCAAGGGGGATCCCTGAATGGTATCGCCGCTGTCGATGAGTAAGACGGGATCCTCACTGGCAGCTCGCACGCGCTTAATAAGGGTGGCCAGCTTGGCTAAACCGTGCTCCGCAGGGATCCCGGTGAAGTAGTTCCAGGGATGTAGATTGGCATGGAGATCCGAAGTGTGGAGAATTGTTAATCGCATTCTCATATCATAGCCAAAGTTAAAGCCCCAACCCAAACTCGTCAGCCCAGCAAAAACAGCACCTGCACACAGCCCACCAAAAAGCCGAGGAGGCCGCCTAAGTTGACGATGGCCTGGAGTTCTTGGCGCACGATCTGCTGGATGGCCTGCTCCAGGTCGGCAGGGGAGGTGGCGTTGACTTTATCGGCAATGACCTGATCCAGGTTCAACACCGGGATCACCTGCATCATCAGGGATTCGAGATCCCGTTCTAGGTAGCGCTCCAAGACCAGAGCCAGGTCGGCGCTGATCTGGTCGATGGAGGTGATCAACGCCTTGGAGTTGCGCAGGCGTCCCAACACCAGGCTGGCCACTTTTTCCCAATCGATGGTCTCCCCCAGCCCTTTGATAACCTCTGGCCCTTGGCTGCGCAGGTAATCTTGGATCCCGTCGCGGAGGGCACGGCGCAACTGACGCACGGCGGAAACCGGCAGGTTTTGCAGCGAGAGGTTCTGCAGGATCTCGGTCAGGCGGCGGGAGGCGTTGATGTCTTTGAGCAGATCTTCCAAGATGGCTTCTGCCCCTTCCGGCTCTTCTAGACAATAGGTGCGCAGGCGCAACAGGGCATTTTTCAGGCCGAACAAGTTGGCCACCACCCAGTAGGAGCCGGTCGCTCGTTCACGAAACTCCTCATCCAGGGATTCGATGTTGCGATCGGTGAGAAAGTCCACCAAGTTCTGCCGCAACACCTTTGGGGGCAGCGCCTGCTTCAGGATCCACTCCGAGAGCTGCTTAGCCTGCTCGCTGCTGAGGCGCAGCTCCAGCAACACTTGGTCGAACAGTTGGTTAATCGGCCCTTCCAAAAAGGTTTCTTGGCGGGCAAGCACCTTCACCAGGCGGGGCAACGACTCGTTAAACAGGTCGGCTAAAATGCGCGCCAACACCTGAGCAGTTTGCTGCTGTTGCTCAGGGTTTTGCAGCCGATCCAGGGCTACCCCCAGCAGCCAGCGGATCCCAGCTTGCATGCGCTCGGTTTGCAGCAGCTTGCGGGCCAGATTGTGCAGTTCCTCCGGCGTGAGCAGGGATCCCATGATGGTCTTGGCGATCTGCTTGGCCAGACGAGGCTGGTTCTGCGGGATCAGGCCGGGGGTAAAGGGGATGCGCCAGCCGAAAACCCGATAGGGGCGGTAGGGCCGGAACAGCATTTTGATGGCAATGTCGTTGGTGAAATAGCCGATCACCAGCCCGGCCAGCGGGGGCACAACGTAGATCCAGAAGGCCATGGAAGCAATTGAGGGTGCTCTCTTCTACTCTACTGACCTGCCCCAGCGCAAGAGAGCGTTGACCAGTTATTGGATGATCAGGCTATCGGTCAGTTCCAGCTCCACCAACGTATTGGGCTGCAGCGTCACCACCCGGTCAATATTGGTACTGCCTGCCGCAGCGCCGGCCAAGCTGCCGGCCAAGATCGGCAAAAAGCCCCATCCCCCTGTGAGAATTCCCAAGGCCAACCCACCTGCTGCCCCATAGCCTGCCCCGCGGGCTACAGTTGTGCCGACATCGGCGTTGCGATCCAACCCGACTGGTAGCGGCGCAGATTGGCCTCTCACCAAGTAGGTGGAAGAGCCGATGGTGAGGCGGTTGGCCACAAAGCGGCTGCCGACGACCCGCTCTTGGGGATCGGCGCTCTCCGCCTCCCGGCCAGACAACTTCAGTTCTCGGTAAACCGGCTCAAAAGTGCCCCACACCACACTCCCTGCCGGGATCACCACCTGGCCAAAGCGATCCACCACCGGCTCGGAGACTTCCAGGTGGCCGTTAATGGCCTGGTAGGGCTGGAAAGTGATGGGGCGGTAGACCGTGAGGAGAATACGGGTGCCGGCAGGCAGCTCGCCCCGCGTGGCTCCAGGGAGATCCCCACCTGGGCTGAGGTCGGGCCGACGTTGATAGGAATAGGCCTCGCCTTGGGGGAGTTGTCCACCTGGGGCCGCTTGAACGGGCACCACCGGGATCGGATCCAAGGCCGGAGCTGTGGGATCCAGCGGCATTTGCGGCACCTGAGGTACAGGCGGTAGGGCCGGTGGGGCGGCAGAGCTGGGGGAGGGCGGAGCACTCAGCAAGGGCAAGGTAGGGACGGGATCCCCCCTGGGGGGCACCGGCTGAGGGGTGAACTCGAACTGCTGAGCAGCAACCGGGGTAACGGCACCGGCTATCAACACCCCCCAAAAGGAACTCCTCTGCAACAAATGCAGGAACGGCTGCAAGGTTGAGCTCATGGATCCCATCCGGTCGCAACTGGCAGTAGCTTAACATCCTGCCCCGCTTGTGCCCACTAGATTTAGTAGGTATTAAGGGATCGGAAGCTCTTAAAACACTATTGAGCCTGTTCGGGGTCTGGATCGAGTTTTCCCTAGGGGCTGGGGGAAGGAGAAGGAGTCGGTCCGCCGGGATCCCCTGGCTGGGGGGCTGGGGATTCTGGCTTAGGAGACTCTGTAGCCTCACTCTCCTGAGCCTCAGGGCTGGACTCCGGCTTGGGTTCTGCAGGAGACCGTCCTTCTGGAGAAGGAGAAGGTGAAGGCTGATACATTTACGCTGAACACTGC
>NZ_JANSHV010000305.1:0-2238 GCF_047461775.1 Synechococcus sp. R6-5 | reverse complement strand
CGAAGCAGTCAGGGTCGGGTAGTTTACACTCTAACACGAGCTACCCAAATGAGATAAGGAGCCGCTGGCGGGAGCTGACAACTCTTTTTTTCCTGCGGTTAAAGAGTAAACCTTGCCATATCATCTTCTCCACCGGATCTCGACCGTCAAACGGGGGGATCCCTGAGCAAGCTAGCTCTGAGATAGGCGCTTCACCTCAGCTCCAGAGAGCAGGCGATGGGCTTCTTGCAACAAAGCCGGGATCCGGTCGCGGTGGGGGCTGTGGATAAGATAAGGTCGCAGGGCTTCGGCATCCACTTTGTCTGCCCGCTGGCCGGGGAGCCAACTGCCGGCATTGCCCAACAGGTTGTAACGGCTCTTGGCATAGTCCACCAAGTCATAGGCCAAGACCAAATTGCGCAGCAGCAGAATGAACGGGATATTCACTTGTCCGGGGGTTTGGTCGTAGCGAGGCAGGCCCTGGTGCCAAGTTTTGGCGTAGTGCTCTCCCACCTTCTCGATCAAAGCTTGCTCTAGGCGGGCCAGGATCGGCGGCAACAGCTCATCAGCCCGATCCAACAGCTCCACCGCCCGCAGGTGCTCATCAAAATCGCTGGGTCGAGCTGCCCCAATGCTGAGGGTGTGAACCTGGGGATGGGACAGACAGAACAGGTCGTTGAAGACCATTGGGCTGAGAGGTTGGCACAGCTGCACCAGCTTGGCGGGCGGATCGTAAAGCCTGCCCCCCTTGTCTGAGGGACTGATGATGAATACCCCCATATCCTGCTGGGCGGCAGCCTCAATGGCGGGCCAGTTGGTTTGGTTGACAAAATACCAGTGTAGGTTGACGTAATCAAAGCCCCCTGACTGTATGGCTTCCACAATCAACTCCGTTGGCCCATGGGTGGAGAAGCCAACGAAACGCACCCGTCCCTGCCGTACCAGGCGCTGACACACCTCCAGGCACCCCCCTGGACGCAGGCTGTGTTCCAAGTCTTCCCAGGTGTTCAACCCGTGGATGGCCAGCAGATCCACATAATCGAGGTTCAAGTAGCTCATCGATTGCTCGAACTTGGCCAGGAACTGCTGCGGGTCGGCGCTGGGGCCAATTTTCGTCTGCACAATCAGATCTTGCCGGGGAAAGAGCGGCAAAATGCGGCCCAACTGCATTTCAGAAGTGCCATAGCCGCGGGCAGTTTCGATGTGGTTGATGCCCACCTCCAAGGCCCGGCGAATCGTCGCCTCCAGGTTCTGCTGGCTTGCCGCTGGGATCCCTGACCAAGGAGTATCTTGCCAGCTGTGTTGATAGCGCATGCCACCACAGCTCAGCACAGGCATAGACAGCTCGGTACGCCCAAATCTGCGATACTGCATGGTTTTTCCCCTGGACTAAGCCCCATTTTAGGGCGGGCTTTCCATACCCCACCGCCGAAACTTGAACCCTGAGCCGGCCGCATTGTGCAGCAGTCACCGTCAGAAATCAAGAAATCAGATCAGTCTGGAAATGTGAGGGCTGCAGGGGAGCGACTAAGCTAGAGTGTTTTAGGAGTACGGGGCTGACGGGGCTCGAACCCGCAACTTCCGCCGTGACAGGGCGGTGCTCTAACCAATTGAACTACAGCCCCAATCGCTGCGAATATCTATTCTGGATGTGGATGAGGATTGTTGTCAATCATGGTGGTTAGTTTGGCAGCACAGGCCGCAACCCTTGTGGATACTGCTCCCCAAAACGGGATCCCGACGGCGGCAATGCAACAGGTGGCGGATGTGCTCACCCAGGTGGCTCAACACCTGGATCACCTGCAATACACCACCTTGCGCTACCCCGATGGCGGCTGGCTGACGGTGCGGGTGGTCGAGGATCCTGCTGCTGGCGAGGCGGAGTCTTTGTCCTCAGAGGGATCCCAGCCGACGACCCATCTGTGGATCCCGGCCTTCGGCCACCTGGAAGATGCCCACACCACGCTGGCAGAGCTTAAGGATCGAGCGCCGGAGCTGGAGACCGCTTCTTTTGGGGTCTTGGAGCTGTTGTTCTTGGCGTTGGGCCTTTCTCGGGCCGATGGTATTGTCTTTTACGACCAAGCTGGGGATCGGCAACAGGGCAAAACCGTAGCCTGCCGAGCTTTGATGGAACAGGTCAATCAATCGCTTCGCAGATGGGCCTCTCCACCCCCTTCAATGGCTTGAGCTCTTGAACTTTTCTCTTTTATGGTTTTGTGGTCATTTCGATTCAAACTAGGTTGTGTTGATCTTTCATTT
>NZ_JANSHV010000304.1:0-1633 GCF_047461775.1 Synechococcus sp. R6-5 | reverse complement strand
TCCTTTCGCGTCAGCGGGACGGAGTCCTAGGTTTGGAGTTGAGTTCTGGTGTCGGGATGGCCATGTCTGATCGCGTCAGCGGGACGGAGTCCTATCGCGTCGGCGGGACGGAGTCCTTATCCACCTCGCCCCCTTTAACAGAGGAACGGGAAGAACTGGCCGGCTATCTGCTGGGGGACTTGTCTCCCGAGCAGGCGAGTGCTCTAGAGGCACGCCTAACTCAAGACCCTCGGCTGGTGGCCGAACTGCAAGCCTTGCAAGAAACCTTGGAATTGTTGCCCTACGGATTGCCAGGAGTACTCCCGCCTGCCAGCTTGCGCGACCAGGTGATGGCAGAGGTGGGGGCTATGGGCTTGCGCGAACAGGAGATGGCCATCCCCCTTCACTCTCCACTGCCTGCTTTTGGGGTGGGGTGGCGCTGGCTGGGAGGCTTGGTGGCGGCAATTTTGGTTCTGCTCAGCTTAGACAACTGGCGACTGCGGCAAGCACTGCAACTGGCCCAGCTAGAATCGGTGCGGGCATTATCCCATCTCTTGCAACAGCCGGGATCCCGTCTGGTGCATTTGCAGGGGGAGGTGGGGACGGCCAATGTGCTGTTTCGCCCAGGAGACTGGCAGGAGGTTATCTTGGCCGCACGGGATCTGCCCCAACCGGTGGCGGGGGAGCGCTACTCCCTCTGGCTCAAGCTGGATAATGGCGAGTTCCTCCACTGTGGTGACTTTCAGGTGGATGCTCAAGGCTCTGCTCTGGTGGCCCTACGCCCATCCCGCACGTTGCCGGCAGGTACCCGCGCTCAAGAGCTGCTGGTCGCGACCGGTTCCCGCCAACTGCCCGCTCGCGCTACTCGGACGGAGTCCTTGAAACCCCTTCTGACGGGCAAGGTGTGAGGTGAGAGGAAAGGTTGGCCTGCAAAGGTTGGCTGTGCTGGTGGGGGCGCTACTGGCCCTTCTGGCCTTGTGGTGGACGGATCCCACGCCAACAACCCTAAGCCAATACGTTACTTCTTTGCAGGAGCGCACTCCTTCTCAACTCCACAACATTCGCCGAGCCGCCCAAAGCCTGGATGGGGTTTACATCATGCCTGCAGCACGCTCACGGGAACAGGCAGAAGTGATTTTTTCCTTCAACCAAGTGGTGGGGCCGCGCAGCCTGGAACGAGGCTATGTGCCCGCGCCGGTGTTTATGGTGGCCGAAACCCTGGATTCGGTTGGGGGAGGAATCTGTCAGGTGTCCTCTAGCCTTTACAATGCCGCTCTGTTGGCAGGGCTGGAGGTGGTGGAGAGGCACCCCCATTACCGGCAGGTAGAGTCGGTGCCCCCTGGCTTAGATGCCACCGTTTGGTACGGCTTGGCCGACCTCAAGCTGCGCAACCCTTTCCCCTGGCCGGTGCGCCTACGAGTTCAGATCCGCGGCCAAAACCTGATTGTGTCCGTGCTGGGACGGGGATCCCGCCACGCCCTGAGGATCCCACCCATCCGTGTAGAGGGGCACCGGCTGGATCCCCAGCATTTGCAGGTGAGCGTGTATCGGGGTAACGAGCGCCTCTCCCAAGATCGCTATGTCGTTGCTCCCTAGCCTCTCATCGCGCCAGCGGGACGGAGGCCTTTCGCGCCAGCGGGACGGAGTCCTTAAA
>NZ_JANSHV010000303.1:0-690 GCF_047461775.1 Synechococcus sp. R6-5 | reverse complement strand
GGAACGCCGGTGTTTGCTGGCACACGGGTACCGGTGCAGACGCTGTTCGACTACCTTGAAGGCGGTTATTCCCTCCAGGAGTTCCTCGACGACTTTCCGACCGTGCAGCGTGATCAGGCAGTCGGAGTTCTGGAACAACTCAAGCAGATGTTGTTAACGCAACCTGTATGAAGATCTTGCTTGATGAATGCCTGCCGCGTAAGCTCAAATATGAACTGCCGGGCCACGACGTCTTGACTGTCTCTGAGATGGGCTGGGCAGGCGCTAAAAACGGCGAGTTGCTGCGTTTAGCCGAGACTGCCTTCGATGTCTTTATTACTGCTGATCAGAATATGACATATCAACAGAACCTGCGTTCAACAACGTTAGGAATTATTGTTATCGTGGCGGCTAACAATCGATTCGAGACACTGCGCTTGCTTATGCCGAATGTTGTGCAGGCATTGTCAGCAATTCAACCGGGTGATCTCCTGCGAATTCCTGTGTGAGCCTATAGCCTGGATCGTCTCCTTCCTACAACACTACTATTCCAAATGATCGCACCGGTCGCCTTCATCAGCCCCACGGCGGAATAGAACACGGATCAGCACGGATACGACGGATCGGCACGGATGACGTTCTGTCTGCAATAGCCTGCCGCTGGCTGGCTTCGCCCTGGATAGCCGAGGGCGTATGGTCTTTGAAGAAATA
>NZ_JANSHV010000302.1:0-2019 GCF_047461775.1 Synechococcus sp. R6-5 | reverse complement strand
GCAGTGTTCAGCGTAAATGTATCAGGTGCTGACATGCTCCCCTACACCCAGATTGTCGCCCACCGTGGGGAGCACACCCACGCCGAGGAAAACACGTTGGCCGCTTTTGCTGCCGCTATTGAGGTGGGGGCCGAGCAAATTGAGCTGGATGTGCGCCGTAGCCGAGATGGGATCCCACTGGTTGTTCACGATGCCGATTTGGATGGACAGCCTTTGGCCGCATTAACTTGGGCCGAGATTCGGGCCCGCAAACCCACGATTCCCACTCTTGAAGAGACCCTGTCACATATCAAGGGCAAGATCACCCTCGATATCGAACTCAAAGAAGCAGGCTATGAGGAACAAGTCCTTGCCCTCGTTAGCGATATTTTGACCCCCGAAGAATTTGTGATCACCTCTTTTTTGCCTCAGGTGGTGCAGCGGGTTAAAACGCTTTTGTCCCCGCAACCCAAGGTTGGCCTGTTGATCGAGGCAAAGGCTGAGGAGCAAGCCAAGGGATCTTTACTTACCCGTTGCCGGGAGTTGGGAGCGGATTTTCTGGCCCCCCACTACAGTTGGGTGAACTTGCAGTTCTTGGCTGAAGCTGAACAGGCCGGGATCCCTCTGTACGTTTGGACGGTGAACGATCCTGAAGTGATGAAGTTGTGCTTGCAGCCATTTGCCGGCTCAGTAGGACAAAATCCCGTTGTTCAAGGGTTGATTACCGACCGTCCCCAATTGGCTTTGCAAATTCGCGCCCACCTTTTGGCAGGAGTAGAGGGGGCAAAACCCTAGACCATGGGCACAAACTGCACCGGAAAAGCCCCTTTTTGAACCCATCCTTGGGCTGTTTTGCAGAGGATCAGCAAGGACTGGGATCCCTGGGCACCGGAGCCCGAAGGGCTTTCTCCCACCGGCACCACCAAGGTGCCCCCCACCGCCAGTTGATCCAGCAGCACCATGGGCACAGTTGGGGGCGCTGCCGTCACCAGAATGGCATCGTAGGGAGCATGCTCTGGCCAACCTTGGTAGCCATCCCCCTGACGCACTTCCACATTGCGATAGCCCAGGGCAGCGAGGGTTTGTTGAGCTTGAGCAGCCAATGGGGACAGACGCTCCAGGCTATACACTTGCCGGGCCAGCTCTGCCAAAACAGCCGCCTGATAGCCGGAGCCGGTGCCGATTTCCAACACCACCGATTCAGGCGTGAGGCGAGCAGCTTCTGTCATAAAAGCAACAATATAGGGCTGAGAAATGGTCTGGCCATAGCCGATGGGCAGAGGGCAATCCCTGTAGGCCCGATCCCGCAGATCAGAGGGGACAAAAAGGTGACGCGGCACTTTTCCCATGGCTTCCAGTACCCGTGGATCTCGGATCCCTCGTTTGATGAGCTGTTTCTTGACCATCTGCTCCCGTTGGGAAGCAAAAGGATCGGAAGCGTCTGGGGGCTGAGGTTCAACTTCTGGGATCCCAGCTGGAGAGCGAGAAGAATGTCTCCACCGGAAGGATGAGAATGGGTTGATCACCGATACACAACCTCCAGAAACGATGAGCTGCTCAGATCTTTCTCCGCTGCAACTGCTGGGCCGTCGAGCTTGGGGCTATGGATTCCACTCTCCCTCTTCCCCCCTGAGAAGGAAGGACTGGAGACGCTTGCTGCACGTGACATGAAGAGGATGAGTTAACCCAATTTCTCGCGTTGCAAGGGGGGCAGGGGTGAGGGAAAAAGCGCCTGGAGAGCTCTACCCCGATCCTGGCTCACCTTCGGCAAGACTTCACCGCTTGATGAAGAGATTGTTGCTGAATGGGAGGATGAAAAAACGGGATCCCCAAGATCCCCTACCTTGATTCTGCTGGGCTTTCTTGAACTTCGTTGGAGCCTCAGGTAAAGCTTACAGCCGGGATCCCCATGGGAGATATGGGATCCGGTTTGATCAAAATTGTAAAGTTTTGTGCGCAATCTGCCGGGGCGAGCAATCACCACCCTGGTTCTGCCAGTGCAAGATTTTATAGTGTTGATCCCTACCTTTTCCCCGCAAG
>NZ_JANSHV010000301.1:0-1852 GCF_047461775.1 Synechococcus sp. R6-5 | reverse complement strand
TTTCCCCCCCTACCAGGTGGCGCCGGTGGTGCGCAAGGACACCCTAGAGGCCAACCCCGGCATTGCCGCTGCCTTAAATGCCCTTTCCCCCCTGCTGACGGACGAGGTGATGCAGCGGTTGAACTACGAGGTGAGCGGCAACCGCAAGGAGCCGGCGGAGGTGGCCAGAACTTTCTTGGTGGAAGCCGGCATTCTCAAGAAATAACCTTGCCTGTTGCATGAGACCCTGAGGTGAGCACCGTCGAGTTCGAGCGGGTATCGCTGCGCTTTCCCCACAGTTCCCAGCCGGCTGTGGAGGAGTGCAGTTTTTCCGTGGAGTCGGGCCAGTTGGTGGTCATTTTGGGGCCTTCTGGCTGCGGCAAAACCACCCTTCTGAAAATGGTGAATCGCTTGCTGGATCCCACCCAGGGGCAGATTCGCTTGGACGGGCGGGATATCCGCCAGTTTCCCGTCACGGCTCTGCGGCAGCGGATCGGCTATGTTATCCAGCAATCGGGGCTGTTTCCCCACATGACGGTGGCCCAGAATGTGGCGGTAGTGCCGCGACTTTTGGGGTGGCCGAAGGAGCGCATCCGCGAGCGGGTGGACGAGCTGCTCAGCTTGGTTAATTTGCCCCCCCACGAGTACCGCCACCGCTACCCTGCCCAACTGTCGGGTGGACAACAACAGCGGGTCGGTCTGGCTCGGGCGCTGGCCGGGGATCCAGGGCTGCTGCTGATGGACGAGCCCTTTGGGGCCATCGACGCCATTACCCGCAGCAAGCTGCAAGAGGAGATCCTGCGCCTGCAACGGCAATTGAAAAAAACCATCCTGTTCGTCTCCCACGATGTGGAAGAGGCGCTGCGCCTGGCGGATCGCATTTTGGTGATGCAGAAGGGGCGGGTGGTGCAGTTCGACACTCCCTTTCGGCTGCTCACCCAGCCGGCTACTCCCTTTGTCAGGGAACTGCTGGGGGCAGATGACATGGTACGGCAGTTGAGTGTGCTGCGGGTGGAAACGGCGATGGCCGGGATCCCGCACAACCACAAAATCCAAGAGGGAGCGATGGTGAGGCCCCAGGCCACTTTGCGGCAAGCCTTGTCCCTGCTGTTGCGCACAGGGGCGGCAGCCCTGACGGTGTGGGAGGACGGGCGGGCCATCGGCGTTTTGACCTTGGATCACATTCGCAGCTTGGCCATGCTGGAGGGGGGATCCGCGTGAGCTATCTCCTCAACCACCCCGGCCTGATGTGGCAGCTCACCCAAGAGCATCTGGCGATGGTGGGGATGACCTTGGGCATGGCGGTGGTGCTGGCGGTGCCGCTGGCTCTGCTGGTTCACCACGTGCGCTGGTTGGCCCTGCCGGTCATGGGGATCCTCAGCATCCTGTACACAGTGCCCAGCCTGGCTTTGATCATTTTGTTGGTGCCCTGGCTTGGCCTCAATGCCCGCTCGGTGGTGGTGGCGATGGTGATCTACACGCAGGTGATCTTGGTGCGCCATTTTTGCGTGGGCCTGCGCTCGGTCGAGCCTGCCATCCTGGAAGCTGCCAAGGGCATGGGGATGAACCTCTGGCAACGGTGGTGGCAGGTGCAGGTGCCGCTCATGCTGCCCATTGTTTTGGCAGGGCTGCGGCTGGCGGCAATTGTGGCCATTGCCATTGCCACCGTGGGCGCCAAGTTTGGGGCAGGGGGACTGGGAACCCTGCTGTTCGATGGCATTGCCCAGGCCGGTCGCTACGACAAGATCTGGGCCGGATCCCTGGCGGTGGGATCCCTGGCCTTGCTGGTGAACACGGCCTTGCTCAGCCTGGAATGGGCGGCCCGTCGTGGCTGAGGGGGTAGACTTAAGGACTCCGTCCCGCTGGCGCGATC
>NZ_JANSHV010000300.1:0-1729 GCF_047461775.1 Synechococcus sp. R6-5 | reverse complement strand
GGGGCTCCTGCGATTTCTAGCTGATCCCTCATCCTGCCAACTCCCAACCGGTCAGCAACGCAAACACCAGAAATAAGCCGCCCCCCACCCAATGCACGGCGCGTTCAGAGATGTGAGCTGCTAAAAAACGACCTCCCACCACCGCCAGCCCCACCATCAGACCATGACCCAGGGTTGCCCCCGCCCAGACACTGAATCCCGGATGGGTGGCGGCTAGGGAAACGGTAGCAATCTGGGTTTTATCCCCGAACTCGGCTAGGGCGATCAAACTAAAGGCTTCCCAGACGATGGCCCTAACCCCCCCGCGGCCAACTCCTTTTGCTTCTGCCTGCATCACTTGTCTGAGGGCTTCCTCTTCTTCTGGTAATGCCTGTTGAGGTGGCATTCTGCACGCTTGCCAGAGCATTCTCAAGCCAAAAACGGCGAAAACCCCAGCCGATAGCACCCGCACGCCCAAGGGTGGCAGTAGCTTAAAAAGCACTTGCCCGGTTCCTACCGCTAGCAGGTTCATCATCGCTAAAGCCAGCCATGTCCCCAGAAAAACCCAGCGGCGTGGGTGGCGCATCGCCAAAATCAAGGGGGTAAAAAAGGTTTTGTCCCCAAATTCCGCTACCGTCACCAGCAGCAAACTCGATAAAAAACCGGCCCACATTTTCTAGCCTCCAACCTCTCTTGTGTGTGGAATCGGTTCACACCTAGAGGTGAAGGCTGGGAAAGTCAGACGGACTCACCAAGCTCACCTCCGCGTGAACTCAGTGAAAGTCTCGTCACCAAAGCAGCCTGCCGGGCTTGCTTTGTCTCTTGCACCGGGCTGTTTTTAGCCAGTATGTCGATGCAGAGGGCGGTAAGCCGCCTGACTACTCCCTTTCCGTCTGAATGGTAGCATGCTGAGCTCCCAGTGGGAGTCATTCATTCAAGCATTCAAGAAAAGCTCTCCAATGGGATCCCCCAAGACTTGCTGTGCCTTGGCCGATATCAGTGCCGCGCATCGCTTACCAGAGGATTGTGAAGGAGCGGCAGGCTATTATGATCACGGTTGAGGAGAAAATCAGGGGAAAACCACGTGGATGCAAAGTTAGTCTTGGTGGGGGTTGCTCTTGTCCTCTCTCTGGCAAGTTTCTACTTCGGCACCCGCAACGGCTTTTACGACACCGACAAGTATCACGGCAATGGCTCTGCTCATTAGAGCCGGGCGCTGGTGATTTTTTTATGGATCCCTTGCCCAGAAGGGCTTCCCTCCAGAATACAGGCAACGTCGGCGAGGGCTGGGTGCGGCAATATCTCTGTCAGCAGGGCTGGCAGATCCTGGCCCAGCGGTGGCGCTGCCCTTGGGGCGAGCTGGATCTGGTTGCCCACAAAGCTGATGTGCTGATTTTCGTAGAGGTGAAAACCCGTAGCCCCGGTAGCTGGGATCGAGGCGGGCTTTTGGCGGTTGGGATCCCCAAGCAGCGACGCTTGATCCGGGCTGCCCAGGCCTTCTTGAGCCAGCATCCCCACCTCTCCGAGTTGTCCTGCCGTTTTGATGTTGCGCTGATAGAACGTCGGGCCTCCAGGGAAGGGGTAAGCTATGCTTTGGTTGATTACCTGCCAGCGGCTTTTGAGATTTGTTGAGGCAAGCTTATCCGAGATGCTGTGGGAGCTTATGGCCGTTTCAGGTTAGGTGAGATGCCTGGGCTGCTGAGACAAGCCCTCTAGCCCCGCGCATTATTGCTCCGCAACGCTATTGCTC
>NZ_JANSHV010000299.1:0-2450 GCF_047461775.1 Synechococcus sp. R6-5 | reverse complement strand
TTAGCGGTCGGAGCCGGGTAGTTTACGAAAATTGAGGCCTTTTTCTGCTCGCAACTTCTTGCCCTGAGGGGCAACTTTGTCCACCTCCAGCACCACGCCTGCCGGCTCGATCCTTACCACGCGGGCGCCGATTTTGCCGTCGTCGATCCAAACGGTTGCCCCCACTTGCAGGTGCGCCAAAACCTCCGGCAGGCTGCAGGTCACCTGGCAGGAGATATCGGCGCTGGCCTCAGGAACCTTCGCGGTGAGCAGGATGCGATCCCCGCGGTACACCTTGGTTTTGCCGGGGGGCATGGCCACTGGGCCGGTGCGGATCTTGGGGCCAGCCAGGTCCAGCAAAATCTTGCAACGCCGTTGGGTCTGGGCTTCGGCCTGGCGCAAGTGGGCCACCATTTTCTCCCACACCGAGGGCTCGTCGTGGGCGCAGTTGATGCGGGCCACGTTCATGCCCCGCTCCAACAACTGCAGCAACAGCTCCGGCTGCTCGGCGGCTTCGCTGGGCAGGGTCACCATGATGCGCGCGCGGCGATGGGGAGAAGGGGGGCCAAACAGCGCCTCGGCGTGCTGCTCTAGTGCCGTATCCCCGGCGTAAAACTCTTCATAGCTGGGTGCCGTATGGGTCAAACCCTGGGTGGCTGCCAAAATAGCAATCACCGCATCCAGGCTCTCCAGAACCCGCGACTCACAGCGCCCCAGCGAGGACAGCCCCGCAGCCGCCAGCTCCAGTTGCAAGCTGCGCAGATCCTGTTGGCGCAGCGCCAGGTAGCGCGCCAGGTTGTGGATGGCCGCAGGAGGGCTCGTAAGGCAGCCCCAAGCGGCCAAGTATTTCTGGGATCCCTCTACAACCTGCTGCCGCAGCTCCAGGAGCCGCTCCAGCAAACTCCTAAGATTGCAGGAGGGGGAAGAGGAGGAAACCATGTCGAAAGTCTTCCCAAGACAAACCCGGCCCAATTCTATGCCTGAGCTTACTTGGGGTCGATCATAGGCGGGTTAGGTTGAGAAAGGAAGGCGATAGCCTTTCATTGCCCAGTGTTCCGGTCTAGAGTCGTTAACAGCCTTCGGCTGTCCTGCCTACTACTTCCTTGGGTTGCGTGAAACTTCATTCTCTCCCTCCTGCCCGTTCCCGCGAGCGGCCTGACCACAGGCTCTCCCTCGTTTGCGCGGTGGGCCTGATGGATCGCTATGTCCTCTCGGAGATGCTGCTGCCGTTTCTCTTTGGGGTGGGAGCTTTCACAACCTTGGTGATGGCGGTGGGATCCCTGTTCGAGCTGGTGCGCCTGGTGGTGGAAGCGGGTCTGTCGCTTTCGGCGGCGTTACAGGTGTTCGTGTTGCGGGCGCCGGGGATCATCGTCCTGACGTTCCCGATGTCCATGTTGCTGGCGACGTTGCTGGCCTATGGGCGCTTGTCTGCCGATAGCGAAATCACGGCCTTGCGCGGATGCGGGGTGAGCCTTTACCGCCTCATGGTGCCTGCCCTCGTCCTCAGCTTGCTGGTGACGACGTTAACGTTTCTGTTCAATGAGCTGGTGGTGCCGGTGAGCAATCGCCAAGCGGCCACGACTTTGAATCGAGCTTTAAATCGGGATCCGGACTTCCGGCGGGAGAATATCCTCTACCAAGAATTTGGCGAGATCCTCATGCCTGAGCCAGACGGCACCTTTTCCCGGCGACAAGGGCTAACCCGTCAGTTCTACGCCCGCAGCTTCGATGGAAAGCAAATGCGCGGCATTATCGTCCTGGATTTTTCCAACGAGGCGCTCAACCAAATTCTGCTGGCCCAGCGGGGGCGCTGGGATCCCCAAGAGAATCTTTGGGTGTTTGAGGATGGCACCAACTACATCGTTTCTCCGGATGGCACCTACAGCAACATTGCCACCTTCAGCCGGCAGGAGTTGCGTCTGCCTCGCGCGCCGCTGGAGCTGGCTCAGGAGATTCGCAGCCCTGAGGAAATGAACATTCGGGAGCTGAAGCATTACATCGAGGTGATCGCCAGTTCTGGAGATCTGCAACGGGTGCGCCGTCTGCAGGTCAGCCTCAACCAAAAGTATGCCATTCCTTTCGCGTGTCTGGCGTTTACCCTGATTGGGGTGCCTTTGGGGCTGCGCCCGCAGCGCACCGGTTCCTCTTTGGGGTTGGGCATCAGTGTGCTGATTATCTTTGCCTTCTATGTGCTGCTGTTCATCACCCAGGCGCTGGGACAAATTGGGACGCTGGGGCCAGCAATGGCGGCTTGGTTGCCCAACTTGATCTGTGCCGCCGTAGGGCTGGGGTTGCTTTACCGAGCCAATCAGTAGCTGCTGGGCACCGTTTCTCCAGATGTAGGATAAAACTGCCCAATGGATTCTCGTATTCTGGAGAGCTCCCCCATGGAAGTTCAAGCTTGGATGAATTGGATGTTTGGCGGATTAGCCCTGCTGATCTTGGGGGGAGCATGACTCTAGTCAATAATA
>NZ_JANSHV010000298.1:0-4692 GCF_047461775.1 Synechococcus sp. R6-5 | reverse complement strand
TCATTTCAAACTGGATTGAGACACTTCCCAAGCGCTCGGTGCCGCTTCCGCGACCACCCACTCTTCAGGGAGCTGGGAAGCAATGCAACGGAGGTGTTTCATTCTTGCTTCAAAGTGACCATAAGCTTCTCCAGCGCTCTGCGCTACCCGTGCAAACGCCACAGCCTCGGTTCTCCCCAAGTGTCTTACAAGGAGGAAAACTGGAAATGGAAGGGGTGAGCCGTTTCGCTGCTATCGGGAATGGTCATACATCCTTTGGACGGATTTATAGAAAAACCGCCCGACTTGACGCCGAGCGGAAGATGGTGTGAGGAGTGAACGGAAACATGCGTCTCCGCTGATCCCATCATAGTTGACCTTATCTGGCACTGGCAAAGGAATCCTTCAGTTAAGTTGGATACTTTTTGGAGGTGTGGCCGCGCCTTTTTGTAACCAAAAAGGGGAAGGAACTGTCCGTGTTTCGTTCGCTTCCCCCTATTGGCGTCCACTCCTCACTAGAGGTGAATCATAAATTATCCCTGCCGCTAAGACAACCCACCCTACCCAAGTTTTTCGGGGATCCACCCTGTCAAGGATGCAGATCACCGGATTCCACGGTGGGATCCAGCGCCAACAGCTCCGCTTCGGTCAGCAGGGGGATCCCCAGTTGTTGGGCTTGCTCCAGCTTGGAGCCGGGGTCAGAGCCCACCACCACGTAGTCGGTTTGGCGGCTGACGCTGGCGGTGACTTTGCCCCCCCGACTCTCAATCCAAGCCTTGGCCTGCTGGCGGGAGAGGGTGGGCAAGGTGCCGGTGATTACGAATTTTTTCCCGGCCAGGATCTGGGAGACGGCAGGGTTCTCCTGCTGAGGAAGAGCGGGGATCCCGAGCGCCTGCAACTCCTGCAACAGGCGACGATGGGCCGGCTCGGCAAACCAGGCCACCACCGCTTCCGCCACTTCCGCGCCTATCCCGTAGATCTGGGCGATGGTTTCTGCGCTGGCTTGGGCCAAAAGCTCAGGGGTGGGAAAATGGCCGGCCAAAATCTGGGCGGTGACCACCCCCACATGGGGGATCCCCAGCCCGTAGAGCACTCGTTCCCAGGGCTGTTGACGAGAGCGCTGAATGGCTTGCACCAGCTTTTGGCTGGAGCGGGATCCCATTCCCTCCAAACCCTGCAACTGCTCTGGGGTGAGGCGGTAGAGATCGGCTACGGTGCGCACTCCCAAGTTCTCCACCAATTGGGCTGCCCGCTTTTCCCCTAAGCCTTCGATATCCAAAGCATCGCGGCTGGCCCAGTGCTGCAATTGGCCCCGCAGCTTGGCCGGGCACTCGGGGTTGGGGCAGCGGGTCACGGCTTCGCCGGGGGGACGAACCAAAGGGGCGTGGCATTCCGGGCACTGGCTGGGCAGGCTGTAGGGAACAGCGTCGGCAGGGCGCAATTCCTTCAGGATCCCGACCACCTCCGGGATGATCTCCCCGGCTTTGCGCACGATGGCAGTATCGCCAATGTGCACGTCCAGCTCCCGCAGGCGATCGGCATTGTGCAGGCTGGCGCGGCTGACAAGGGTGCCGGCCAAAGGAACCGGCTCCAGCTCTGCCACTGGAGTGACGGCGCCGGTACGGCCCACGCTGGCGAGGATGGCGCGGATGCGGGTGGGGACTTCCTGGGCAGGGTATTTGAGGGCAATGGCCCAGCGGGGAAATTTTTGCGTAAAGCCGGCCTCCTCCTGCAGCCGCAAGGAGTTCAATTTCACCACCACCCCGTCGCTGGCGTAGGGGAGCTGGGCACCCCGCCATCGCTCGTAAAACTGGATCACTTCTCCCAAGCCCCGACAGACCTGGGAAAGGGGGTTGACCGGAAATCCCAATTCCTTGAGCTGCTGCAGACACTGCCACTGGGTTTGCGGGGGATCCCCGGCAGGCCATCCCTCCGGCCAGTGGAGGGCGTAGGCGAAGAAGCTGAGCTTGCGGGCGGCCACAACGCGGCTATCCAACTGCCGCAGGGTACCGGCAGCACAGTTGCGCGGGTTAGCAAAGGGGGGATCCCCGGCGGAACGACGCTCTTGGTTGATCCGTTCAAACTCGGCTAGGGCCAGATAGACTTCCCCCCGCACCTCCAAAACGGGAGGCGGATCTGCTGTCGCCAGCCGCAGGGGAATCGAACGAATGGCGCGCACGTTGGGGGTGATGTCCTCTCCGGCCTGTCCGTCCCCCCGAGTAGCACCCCGCTCCAAAAGACCCTCGATGTAGGTTAGGGCCAAGGCGGCGCCATCAATCTTCAGCTCACATACATATTCCAGCTCTCCCTCTGTCCCGCTGTCGGGAACAGGGGCACGGCCCAAAACTCGCAGCAGACGCTCTTGCCACTCCTCCAGTTCTTCTGGGTTGAAAGCGTTTTCCAAGCTGTAGAGGGGGATGCGGTGGAAGACGGTGGGAAAATGCTCTGCAGGTTTTTCTCCCACCCGCTGAGTAGGGCTATCGGGGGTGACCAGTTCAGGGTAAGCCCGCTCCAGCTCTTGCAGCTCGCGGTAAAGGCGGTCGTAAACGCTGTCTTCCAGGATGGGAGCATCGTGGACATAGTAGGCAATGCTGGCCTTCTGCAGCAGGGTGCGCAGCTCGCGGGCGCGTTCTTCCAGATGGGGATCCATAACTCCTTGGGTGAGCAAGGTCTACCCCTAGGTTAGGGCTCCTGAGGAGCGAACAAGTAGGAGCCGATATTCTCCAAGCTGGGAGGATGTAGGAAGGGGATGGTCAAGATGGCCTGCTGGGAAAATGGCTGGGGGAGCTGGGCCAGAAGAGTCTGGTGACGACGGCGGAGGGCCTCTCCAAAGGGGGTAGAATCCTCCAACCACACCCGATTGAGAACGGCGTAGGGATGAGGGATCCCCAAAGCATCCAGTTCCGCCAAGAGACGCTCGGTTTCCGCCAGAACCGCCTGCTCGGGGTTAAAGACGGGGATAAAGGTGACAAGCTGGGGATCCTGGAGCTGCTGCCGAAGCTGCCGCACCTGGGCCAAGAGCTCCCGCATCCGCTGCGCCCATTCCGACCTGCCCACCACATCCCGATATTTCAGCCACAGCTTCAGGGCCAAGCTTACCCAACCTTCCAGAGCCTGGGGCATCTGCAGAAACCGCAGGAGATGCCCTGTGGGAGCCGTGTCCAGCACCACCAGGTCGAACTGCCCGCTCGTCTCCTGTCGGAGAACACTCAACAGGGCCATCACCTCATCCAAGCCGGGTGGGGGCATCTGCAGCAGTTGCCGCCACGCCTGTGGGTCGTATTGGACTTCCACCCCTGCCGTCCCCTCCCCTGCCAAGATGGCCGCCACCTCCTCCAGATAATCCTGCCGGAATTGCTCCAGCACCGCCGCCGCATCGACCTCCTGCCCCAGCAGGTTGGGCAGCAGGGGAATGGGATCCTGACCCAGTTTCGTCTGAAACAGATCCCCCAGCGAGTGAGCCGGATCGATAGAGACCAGCAACAGCTGCTTGTCGGGATGGCGCTTGGCCAAGGTCCAAGCCAGGGCCCCGGCCACCGTCGTCTTGCCCACACCCCCTTTGCCCCCCACCAACACCAGTCGGATCCCTTGGGTCAAAAAATCCGGTAGGGACGGGATCCCCTTGAAGGAAGGGAAGAGGGTGGAGAAGGGAGACTCTCTCTCCGCTCTCTGCTCTGGGATCCCTTCCAACTCCAGCAGCACCTCTGGCAAGGGGCGAAGCTGCTGAACCAGCTCATCCAGGGCCGCCAACCCAACCGGCTCCTGCAGTTGATAGGGACAGATCCAGATAGGATATCCGGGCAGCTCCTCCTGCAGGGCTTTGAGCACGCGCCCCTGTTCTTGCTGCCGCGCCGAGTAGAGAGGAGAGGGGAGAGCAGCGGGCAGCGAAGGTTGGCTGTTATTCTCTCTTGCAAGCAGCACCTGATTGACCAGAAGACCGCCGATGGGCACGCGGCGGTTTTGCAGTTGCTGACAAAAGCGGCGGGTTTCCGCCACGCTCAACTGCTCCGGGATCATCACCAGCCAAGCAGAAGTGCTCTCCGGAGTGGTCAAGCGGGCTTTGCCCCCCTCCAGTTCCCTCTGCAACTGGGCTAAAAATGCATCCGCCTCATCCGGTCGATAGGTGCCCGTCAGGGCTTGGGCGATTTCCCGGTGCTTGGCCTGAAAGGTGGCAAACACGGCCAGCAGATTATCCAAAAAGTCGGGCAGCTCCAACAGCCGCAGGGTGTGCCCGGTGGGGGCCGTGTCCAAGATAACGGTATCCACCTCCTCCCCAGCCAGCAGCCGGTTGACCTCCAGAATCGCCATCAGCTCATCCACCCCCGGCCAGGCTAAATCCCAGATCGGCAGCAGATCCTCTCGGCCAAACCAACTGCCCCGCTCGGCAATGAGCTCCAGGGCCGGCCCATAGGTTTGCCGAAAAGACCGCAGCAAAATCTCCGCCTGCAAAGCCCGCACCTGCAAATTGGGGCGATCCGGCAGGGGTTGGGCCACATCCGTAACCGAGATTTGCAGCACGTCCCCCAGCGAGTGGGCGGGATCTGTGGACATCAGGAGCAGACGGCGCTGGGGATCCACCTGGGCCAGTTGGCGAGCCAGCGCGCAGGTCAGGGTCGTTTTGCCCACTCCTCCCTTGCCGCTGAACAGCAAGAGGCGTTGGGAAGCCAAGAGCAGAGGATGGCAGGAATGCTGATACATTTACGCTGAACACTG
>NZ_JANSHV010000297.1:0-1838 GCF_047461775.1 Synechococcus sp. R6-5 | reverse complement strand
AAGGCCTACGGCCCGCTATCGCGAACGGCGGTACCTGACTCTCCACTACGACCGTCCCCAAGCCGGCCACCGCTATGATCAACTCTGGTTGTGGAGCTGGCCCCCTTCTCTGGATCACCTCAAGTGGCTGCTCTGTTGCACCCCCAGCAGCGAGCTGTTGATTGCCGTCCATCAGCAAGCGGTGCCCCTGCCCTCCGCCACCGGCTTGCAACGCCAGCTCCGCCAATACCTGCAAACCCACAGCCAGGTGGATCTGCTGCGCTTGGCCCAGCAGTGGTGGCTGTCTCCGGCAGTGTTGGTGGCAGGATTACGCTCCCTGGGGTACGCCTGCCCAGATTTTGGCCCCACGGGATCCCTCGGCGAAGAACTGGAAGCCCAGCAGGCTTGGTACAACAGCTCCTGGCAGCAAGTTGCCGCCCTGCTTCAGGGATCCCACCTGGATTCTTCTGCTGCAGAGGCCCATGGGGATTAAACTGCTGCTCGGCTCTGACTACCACGGCAGCGCTCGGCTGATCCGGCAGGCCCTTGCCCATCTGCCGGAGGTGGATGCTTACATCAACTGCGGGGATTTCTGTTCCAAGGCCGGCAAACCTTCCCGCAAGGCCACCCAGGGCTTTCATCCGGCAGCCCAAGCAGAGGTGGTTCATCTGCAATCCTTTTTGGCGGCAGTGGAGAGCCTGGGCAAACCCTGGCTCTTTTTACCTGGCAACCACGATCCAGCAGCTTCGGTTTTGAATTCGCTGGTTGGCCGTTGGGGACGGGCCATCACCCAGTCCTGCTGCTTTGAGTGGCTGGGGTTACAGGTTTTGGCTGTACCCTGGACTCCCCCCTGTGGTTGGAGCTGGTCTCTCACCTCCGCCCATTTGCAGGAGCTGCTCGCCCTCTACAGTCAACCCCCCCGGCCCATTGACCTGCTGCTCACCCATGCTCCGCCGCGAGGCTTTTTGGATGAAGGCGGGAAGTGGTATCACCGTCGCACACCCACCTTGCGCCCCCTTTTGGAACAGGTGCAGCCGCGCTACTACATCTGCGGACACATGCACTGGGATGGGGGCAAGGTAGAGCGATGGGGATCCACCCTGGTGATTAACACAGCCCTGCACAACATGGTTCTCGAGATCCATTAGGCAGGAAGCCCTTGGACAGTCTTCCGCCTCCTCAGATTTCCACTCGTAGGAACCTTCCATGACCCGTCCTTTGATCTTGGCCAGCAGTAGCCCCGGCAAATGGCGCGAGTTCAATGCCTTTTTCCAGGCCCATGCCCCTGCTTGGGAGCTGCGCCGCATGCCCTCAGAAATTGAGGTGGAAGAAACCGGCACCACCTTTGCCGAAAATGCCCTTCTCAAAGCCAGAGCCGTGGCCAAGTCTCTGGGGGAGTGGGCCATTGCCGACGATTCCGGCCTAGCGGTAGAAGCCCTTGGCGGCGTCCCTGGGATCCGCTCGGCTCGCTATGCCCCCAACGATGCTGCCCGCATCGAGCGGTTGCTCAGGGAAATGGAAGGGATCCCAAATCGCCGGGCCACCTTTCACTGCGCCATCGCCCTGGTGGATCCCCAAGGTGTAGTGCATGCCCTGGTGGAAGGGGTATGCTCGGGAGAGATCTTGACCCAGCCGCGGGGAGAGGGGGGGTTTGGCTATGACCCCCTGTTTTGGGTGCCCGAAGTGGGGCTAACCTTTGCCGAGATGAGCCCAGCTCAAAAAGAGGCCATCGGCCACCGAGGCCGAGCCTTGCGCGCCTTGAAAGCGCAGTTGCCTCTCCTGGAGAAGCGTATGGGCTGGCTTGGATCCCAGCAATAGCCCCCGATGTCCTGGCTGGGGAGCATGACTCTAGTCAATAA
>NZ_JANSHV010000296.1:0-5823 GCF_047461775.1 Synechococcus sp. R6-5 | reverse complement strand
AGCAGTGTTCAGCGTAAATGTATCAGCCCTGTCTTGAGCGCAATTATAGCCACTACTTCCCGTTCCTCCGGGCAGAACTGGGTCAAGTCTGCCTACGACCGCAGGCCGATTCCCGACCACTGCACGCAATGACGGCCCTGCTCATCCTTCAGGGATCCATCGCGGCGATAGGAAAAGAAATCTTGGGGTTGGCTGAGGGTGCAATGGGGGCTGACGGCAATGTGTTCAGGGGGGATCCCTTGGGCTTGGGCTTGGGCACCGTTGACCCAGCGCAGATCCAGGCGAACCTTGCCGGGCAGAGGATCGGGCAACAGGGCGGCGCGGGCATCCAGCCCTGGGGGTAGGCTTTGCAGCACCTGCTCCGCCACCTCCTCTGACACCTGATAGACCGACCCCGAAATAGAGGGCCCGATGGCCACGCGGATCCCAGCAGCAGGGATCCCCGCCTGTAAAAACTCCTGCAGCACCTTGGACAAGATCCCCGCAGCAGTGCCTCTCCACCCGGCGTGAATGGCTGCCACCCATTCTTGGCTGGCCACCAAAATCGGCACACAGTCAGCGGTGCAGACCCAGGCAGAATCTCCTTGGCGGCGGGCAATGACCGCATCTGCCTGAGAGCGGGTAGGGATCCCTTGACCAACAGAGCAGTCCTGCTCTCGTTTGTGTCCAAAGGTTTCGGTGATCCCATCTGCCCAAACCCAGTTGCAGCCATGCACCTGATGGCCCCACGCGGCCTGTTCAGGGGGCAGTTGCAGCCGGGCGGCCAACTGAGACGGGGGATGGGGATGACCTTGGCGAGAGCCAAAAGCATGAGGCCACTCCGCCAAAAGCTGACACTCCAGCCAGCGCCATCTCCCTGCCTGCTGCCAAACCCACAAGGCGGAGCCACTCATCGGCGGGAGCTACCCGGACCAGCAATCGGCGGGGATCCTTGAGACCGATGTTGGGCGTGGAGATGACCCACCCGCTCTTCCAAACACATCTTCAGCTCAGCAGGGTTAAACAGCATCGGCAAAAAATGAATGCTCCGGGTTTCTCGGAAAAAGAACAACACCGGCAGCGGCGGCCAGAAAATTTGCCAATCCTGCCACTCGCTGTAGGGAAACTCGCGGATGCGCTTGGAGCCGCTGTAGACCTGCAGCGCCGTCCTGGTAAAGGCCAGCCCGATCAGAGAGGTCTGCACCATCAAAAACAGGCCAAACAGGCCCACCCCTAGCCCCGCCCAAAACGAAAGCCAGAACAGCGGCACCGCCAAAGCCAACACCGACAGGCTGAGGCGAAAATCCGGAGTCAATAGATGGGCAGAATTGGGTCTAATCATGCCCCATTTCTCCTCTCAGGGATCCCAGACCCATTCTAGGCCGCCTCGGCAACTCTTCAGAAGTCAGAGGATCTGTAGGACATAGAGGAGAGAGCCTCTTCTCGAAATCAGGGAACGAGGGGCAAACCGAACCCGTTTTTTGAGTTATCCCGAAAAATACTTGGGATCCTGGGGAAATTGGGGTTTGCCATTGAGCTTCTTCCCACAGCTGGCCGATACAACCGCGCAGGCGGGATGGAATCCTCGCGTAGCTCTCAACTGAGGGCCTCACCGCGTGCGATGGTATACGATAAACTCCAGAGTTCCGCAAGTTTACAGATCAGAACCGGCGAGACATCCCTCGCTCACCCAAACACGGCCTGGGGAAAACCGACATAATACGGATATAACGAGTGCTTACTGCTAACCCGCACAATTCGTTGGGCCTCTCCATGCCTCTCGACCCTCTCTCTCAGTTGCCAGAGGAGCCAACCACTCAGATCCCCTTGGAGTTTTACGAGCGCAGACCCCAGCCTGAGGCAACTGCGGCCTTTCTAACGGTGCTCAGCGGCGCCAATGTGGGCATGACGTTTCCCTTGGCGAGGGGTGGAGTTTTGGGGCGCAGCCACCGCGCGGACATTCAGCTCTTGGATCACGCCGTCTCCCGGCAGCACTGTCGGCTGGAAAGAGAAAGTGAGGGTTATGTTCTCACCGACCTGGAGAGCCTCAACGGCACTTATGTTAACGGCGAGCGCGTCAGCCGCGTTCTCCTGAAGGATGGGGATTACATTCAAGTGGGGGCCAGCACCCTCAAGTTTGCCTACTACAACGCGGCAGAAGAAGCCTTCTTTTTGCAAATGGCCACTGCTGCCCTCTATGACCCGCTAACCGGTCTGTATAACCGACGTTTTTTCCTGGAGCAACTGGAGCTGGAGATCCCCTTTGCCCTTCGCCATCGCATTCCCCTCCACGTGCTCTATCTGGATTTGGATGGGTTTAAGCAAATCAACGACCGCTGGGGGCACTGGGCTGGGGATCAAGCCTTGATCCAGGTGGCGCGGCGACTGCAAGCTCACGTTCGCCAAGACGATCTGGTGGCCCGCTTGGGGGGCGATGAGTTTGCCCTGCTGGTGCGCGGGATCCCGAACTCGCAGATCCTAGGGCTGGCAGAACGCTTGCGGCAGGCTGTCCAGACCCTGTTGGTGCAGGCGGGGACGGAGACCATCTCCCTAAGCTGCAGTGTGGGCATCGCCTCTCTGCTGGAGCTGGGAGAGGGAACTGACCCACAAAGTCTGCTGGCTGCTGCCGACAAGGCCCTCTACCAAGCCAAAGCTGAGGGGGGTAACCGAGAGACTTTGCTGTAGTTCAGGGCCAACTGCTGGAGTTTAGGATCCCTCCACCAAACTGGCGTAGGCTTCGGCGCTCATGGTGTCCTCGAGATCTTCGGGGTTGGCAATGCGCACCTTGATCAGCCAGCCATCGCCATAGGGATCGTCGGCAAGGCTTTCGGGGCTCTCCACCACCGCTGTATTCACGGCCACCACCTCTCCAGAAAGAGGGGCATAGAGATCTTCGACGGCTTTGACCGATTCCACCGAGCCAAAGCTTTCCCCTTTTTCAATCTCTGTCCCTTCTTCGGGCAAGCCCACGAAAACGATATCCCCCAGTTGATCGACGGCATAAGCTGTGATCCCAATCACCGCAATATCATCCTCGACATGGATGTACTCGTGGGTGTCCACGTAGCGCAGATGGGATGGATACTCCAGGGCCATGCCGGTTCTCCCGTAGAATTCAGTGGATTATTCTAGGGTCAACCCTTGAAGATGGTAAAGAGCGGATCCCAAGCCCGGCCCGCTAGAGAAACTCCATCAGCAGCCGATTGACCGTTTGCGGAGCTTCCTGCTGCGCCCAATGGCCGCATTCGGGGATGTACTCCTTGCGCAGGCCGTTGGGGAAAAAGGGATCCATCCCCTCAGTTAGCTCGCGGCTGAGGGCAAAGTCTTCTTCTCCCCAAATTAGCAGGGTGGGGGCGAGGATCTGCCGCATGGGCTGCAAAAACAGGTTCTGCAAGGTGGGCAGGTTAAACAGCTGGCGGTAGTAGTTGAGGGCAGAGGTGAGAACCTTGGGTTTGGAGAGGGCCTCTTGGTAGAGCTTGAGGTCGTGGCGGGTGAAGGCGCTTTTGCGCACCGAGGTTTCCTGGAAAATGCGGCGCACCCAATCTCCCAAATCCCACTGCAGCACCCACTCTGGCAGCCAAGGCAATTGAAAAAAGAACAGGTACCAACTGCGGCGCAGTTGATCCAAGTTGCTCAAGAACTCCCGCCGGAAGCAGGCCGGATGGGGAGAATTGAGGACGGCCAGCTTGCGAATCTCCTCAGGAAAAAATTGCGCCCAGTGCCAGGCAATGGCTCCCCCCCAATCGTGGGCTACGACCACCGCTCTTCGGGCCCCAAAGTGGCTTAGCAAGCCGCGGATATCCTCGGTAAGGGTATCCAGGTCATAGCCGTGATCCGGTTTGTCGGAATCGTTGTAGCCGCGCATGTCGGGTGCCACCACGCGAAACCGCTGCGCCAACACCGGAATCTGATGTCGCCAGGAGTACCAAAACTCCGGGAAACCGTGCAACAAGATCGCCAGCTCCCCTTCCCCTTGGGTGACATAGTGCAGTTGAATGCCATTGGTAAGGGCATACCCGTGCTGCCAGGTTCCCATCTTGGCGGCTACCTCAGGAGGAAGACGGGGGATCCCTGCTTCTGCCATGTCGTCTGCTCTCGAGCTAACCCATGATTTGGTATCCACCCATACTAACCTTTGTCGCCGGTCTTCCCTTTGCCGGCGCAGGCTTTTTGAGAGGCATCCTACGAAGAAAGCTTAAGAGAAAGTCTGCGGGTGAACAGATTAGATGAACACTAGCGCAGAAGGCCAAAGCCCAACATCCCCGCAAAGCGTTGCCATTTTGGGAGCCGGGGCTTGGGGAAGTACCCTGGCGATGCTGGCTCAGGGGCAAGGGCACCGGGTGCGGGTTTGGAATCGCCGCAAGGGCCTGGATTTGGCAGAAGTGCTCCAGGGATCCCAAATCCTCATCTCAGCCGTCTCTATGGCGGGGGTACGCCCTGTGGTGGAAGCGGTGCGCCAAGTGGGGATCCCGCCGCAGGCAATTTTGGTCTCGGCCACCAAAGGGTTGGATCCACTGCAGCTTCTGACCCCTACCCAAATTTGGGGGGCCACCTTCCCGGAGCAGCCCCTGGTGGTGCTTTCGGGGCCTAATCTTTCGGCGGAGATCCGCCAAGGCTTGCCGGCAGCGGCAGTGGTGGCCAGCCGGGATCCCTGGGCCGCTGTGCAGGTGCAGTATGCCCTTTCCTCGGAGCGGTTCCGCCTCTATACCAGCAGCGATCCGCTGGGAGTGGAGCTAGGCGGCACCCTGAAAAATGTTATCGCCATCGCTGTTGGCGTGTGTGATGGCTTGCAACTGGGGGCCAATGCTCGTGCGGCTCTGGTTACCCGCGGCCTGGCAGAGATGATCCGGGTGGGATCTAAGCTGGGGGCACGGGCAGAAACCTTCAATGGCCTGTCGGGGTTGGGGGATCTGCTGGCCACCTGCCACAGCCGCTTGAGCCGCAACTACCGAGTGGGCTACGGGCTAGGCCAGGGCCAACCCTTGTCGCAGATTTTGGCGGAGATCGAGGGCACCGCCGAAGGGGTTTACACCGCTCCCGTCGTGGTCGAGATCGCTGCCCAGCACGGCATTCAGGTGCCCATCACCCAGGAAGTGCATCTGTTGTTGCAAGGGCAGACCACCCCCACCGCCGCCCTCACCCGCCTGATGGAACGTCAACTGACTTCGGAATAGGCTGCCTTCACTTCTCCCAAAGGAGGAGGGGGGTTTCTGGCATAACCGCAAATCTGCGGATGAGGAAAGTTGTTCCGCACTCTATCAGGATTTTTGCAGAGCAGGGAGATCCCAGAATGAGCGATTTGGCGGAGTTTTTTTTTCCAGAGTTTCCCTATGCTGCAGCTGTAGTTCTTCGACTTGTTCTTGCATCAACTCGGATCTCTCTGGCTCCGGGAAGGCGGACAGTAGGCCCGACAGGTTGGGCCAGGTCTTTGTTTAATTTTTTACAAAGTTATGTCCAAACGCATCCTGGTGATTGAAGACGAACCCTCTATTCGCACCTATCTGCAGAAGGTGTTGCAACGAGCGGGGTACGACACGGTGGCGGCCACCGATGGAGAAGAGGGCTTGCAGATGGTGCGCACCCTGATGCCCGACTTGGTGTTGTGCGATGTGGTGATGCCCAAGCTGAACGGCTATGGGGTGCTGGATGCCCTGAGATGGGATCAGTCTACAGCTCACATCCCCTTCGTCTTTCTCTCCTCGAAAATCTCTCCCGAAGAGATTGAACAGGGGCTATGTTTTGGCTCCGATGCCTATCTGACGAAGCCCGTTGACCAGAAACGCCTGCTGAAAGCCGTTGCTGCCCAATTGTCTTGAGTTGACCAAAAGGCGCGGCAAGCCCCGT
>NZ_JANSHV010000295.1:0-4616 GCF_047461775.1 Synechococcus sp. R6-5 | reverse complement strand
GCAGTGTTCAGCGTAAATGTATCAGGCACAGGAGTCCGGCTCCTCTACTCTAGCCTGTCCCTGCAACCCAATCCCCTTCAAGAACTCCGTCCGAGTGGCGCGAACGGCCTCGTCGCCACAGGGTTGCGGTTCCCCTGCCCATGGCAACAACTCCGCCAGAGACAGGGCGGGTGACGGTAAGCAACAATGCTCTCTTAAATCCCTTAAATTCCCTTAAATCAAGTTGCCCAAGGGCTTTTCCACCCCGCACTCAAGTACAGGGCTACCAAGCTATTCCCTGGTGTAGTTTTGTAGAGTGTGTTATGGAGTTCGCCATCGGGACGGAGTCCCTGACAGTTGGACAAAGTCTGCAGGATCAGGAGCGCTCGATCTGAATCTTCTCGATTTCAATCCATTGAATCCATCTGAACCTATGTCTGTTTCCCCCCAACTGGCCCAACTGGCCACCTGGATGGCAGGGCACTTCAACAACCTGCAGCAGGCGATTGCAGAGCCCGTCTGGTTTGCCAACATTCATGTGTACCAATGCCCCTTGCCTTGGTCGGTGTTCCAGGGGGTGGGGTTTTACGTGGAGCAACTGTACGACATTTATCCTGAGCAGCCCTACCGGCAGCGGGTGATCCACCTCTTCGATACTCCAGATGGGATCCGGATTCAAAACTATGCTCTGACAGCTCCTGACTCCTACAGGTGCGCCGGTCGGGAGTTGTTGCTAAGCAACGCTTACGCGAAGGGGAAATTGGCCGGTCTGACAGCAGCGGAGTTGGAACTCTTGCCCGGCTGTATCACCCAGGTGGAATGGACGGGATCCTGCTATCGGGGCCGCAGCCTGCCCGGCAAAGGCTGTATTGTTGAACGCAAAGGCAGAACCACCTATTTGTACAGCGAGTTTGAGATCGGAGCCGACTACTTTCACAGCTTGGATCAAGGTCGGGATCCGGAGACCGATCAAGTGATCTGGGGATCCCTATCCGGGCCTTTTCGGTTTGTCAAAAAGCAAGATTTTTCCCAGTACCTACCGCAGTGGGCTGAAGTGCTGAACCATGAGGCTGTTGGAGCAACTGGTTGAGCAGCTGCGGGCGCTGGGGATCCCGTTCGCGTCGTCAGGACGGCGTTCCCGGCGAGAGTTGGTCTGGCTAACCCTGCGGTTGGCCTGGGAAAACGCGATGCGCTACCGGCTGTTTGGCCTGGCCTCTGAAATGGCCTATAGCTCGATGTTGGCGCTGTTCCCCTTCATCCTCACGCTCCTGACCGGGGTTGGGCTGTTTGTCGGCTCCTCTGAGCAAGCCTTCGAGCGCTTGATGGAGCAGTTGAGCCAAATTGCTCCCCAAGAGGCCCTGACGCTTTTGGATCGGTATGTGCGCGAGCTCCGCTTCGGGCAGAATCGGGGGTTGTTGTCGCTCGGCTTCTTGGGCACCCTGTGGGCTGCTTCTGGAGCCATGGGGGCGGTGATGACAGCTTTGGATCTCAGCCATGAGATCCCTCAAGATAGGCGCCGTCCCTTCTGGAGACGCAAGCTGATCTCGCTGGTTTGGATGCTCGCCACCTTGGGGTTGACCGGACTGGCCAGCTTGATCTTTTTGTTCAGTGCCAGCTTTTTGCGCTTCTTGTACAGGAAAGCGGGATTCTTAGCGCAGGAAGTTGGCGGGCCGACTCAGTTGGATCCCCTGCGAGAGCTGGGGTTGAACTTGTGGGGGATCCTCACCTGGCCGATTTCGCTGGGGTTGGTCGTCTTCTCCTGCTGGGTGCTGTATCGATTTGGCCCCAGCTTGCGCCGACCCCAAATGCCGATTTGGCCGGGAGCCATCGTGGCCAGCCTACTGTGGGTTGGGGTGTCTTGGGGGCTGCGGATTTACGTGGAGCACTTTGGGCAGTTCAACCAAGTCTATGGGGCGGTGGGGGCAGTTATTGTGCTGCTGCTCTGGGTTTGGCTCACTTCCTTGGCGCTGCTGTTTGGGGATCAAATCAACATCGCCCTCTACCAGGCGCAAAAATGGATTGAAGAACGGGATCCCTAGCCCTTACTCCAAATCCGAGTCATGGATGCAGACGGAAATTCTCTCACCCACTCCTGAGCACATTGCCGTAGCGGCGGCAGCCTTGCTGCGGGGCCAGTTGGTGGCCATCCCCACGGAGACGGTTTACGGCCTGGCGGGCAATGGCTTGGATGAGCAGGCAGTGGCAAACATTTTTGCCGCCAAGGAGCGCCCCCGCTTCGATCCCCTGATCCTGCATCTGCCGGCTGGGGTGACCCTAGAGCAGCTGCAGGGGTGGCTGGTGGATGTGTCGGCTTTTACTCCCACCGCCCGTGCTCTGCTGGGATCCCTGATCGACACCTTCTGGCCGGGGCCCCTAACCTTGGTGCTGCCCAAGTGTCCCACCGTGCCGGATCTGGTGAGCAGCGGGTTGCCTACTGTTGCCCTGCGGGTGCCTGCTCACCCGGTGGCTCAAGCTTTGTTGCAGGCGGTGCAAACCCCTCTGGCTGCCCCCAGTGCCAATCGCTTTGGCCGCATCAGCCCCACCTCAGCCCAGGCCGTCTATGCAGAGTTGGGAGGGCGGATCCCTTACATCTTGGATGGGGGAGAGTGTGCTGTGGGCCTGGAGTCCACCGTGCTAAAGCTCAGCCCCGAAGGGATCCCAACGCTGCTGCGCCCAGGAGGGATCCCACTGGAAGCCCTAGAAGCTCACCTGAAACTGCCCATCCGGGCCTCTGAGGACGGCAAAACGGGCCCGCCGGAAGCGCCGGGACGACTGAGCAGCCACTATGCCCCCAGTAAGCCCCTCCGGCTTTTGCCCACCCCTTTTGCCCAGCTTCAGCCCGGCGATTGGCAACAGGTGCAGCACCTGACAACCGGTCATTCCCACCTGGGCATCCTCAGCTTTGCCACGGATCCGCAGGCTCTGCTGAACACCCTCTCCCGCCATTGGCCGGGGATCACTTTCAGTTTGGAGTGTTTGGGTTCGGATCCCAAGGCAGCCGCCCGCGCCCTCTTTGCCAGCCTGCGCCGCCTGGATGAGGGAGATGCTACGCTCCTGCTGGCAGAGCCCCCACCCATCTCGACGGGGTTGGGCTATGCGATGATGGATCGGCTACGCCGGGCCAGCAGCCTTTCGCGTTAGCGTCGCTTAGCGATATGGAACTCTCCCCCCTCGTTGCCATCGTAATGGGCAGCGATTCCGATTTGCCCACCCTTGCACCTGCCGCCCAGGTGTGTGAGGAGTTTGGGATCCCTTACCAGATGCAGATCCTCAGCGCCCACCGCACCCCCGAGGCCATGGTAGAGTTTGCCCGCCGCGCCCATACCCAAGGGATCCGCGTCATTATTGCCGGGGCAGGGGGAGCAGCCCATTTGCCGGGGATGGTGGCGTCCCTCACCCCTCTGCCGGTGATCGGGGTGCCGGTGCTCAGCCCATCCCTGCAGGGGATCGACTCCTTATACTCGATTGTGCAAATGCCCAAAGGGATCCCGGTGGCCACGGTGGCCATTGGCAACGGCTACAACGCGGGTCTGTTGGCGGTGCAGATCCTAGCCAGTGGGGATCCCGATCTGCTCCGGCGGGTGATCGCCTATCGGGAAAGCCTAAAACAGGCGGTGCAGGAGAAAAACGACCAGTTGCAAACCCAAGGGTGGAAAGCCTACCTCGACTCTATAAAGCATAAGAGCATAATTTAAGGAGCGTTGATCTATCTTGCCGCTTGCAAAGGGTCAGGTGCGACAGAGTTTTGGGAGTTGCCATCGGTGAAGCATCAATCGGGTCGCCCTTCTTCCGGCCAGGGATCCTGGCCAGAATATCTGCAGCGGGTGGGGCGTGGGGCAGTGGAGACGGGATCCCAAGTTGCTCTGTGGATCCTATCGGGGCCGCAGTGGCGGGTTTTGGCTCTGTCGGCCTTGGCGTTGGCAGGGCTGGCCTTCTGGAATGGGCGGCTGGCGCTCTCTCTGGGGGTGGGCACCTTGGTGATGTTGGGGCTACAGGGGGTGCGCAGCCCTGAGTTCAACCGCCGCTGGCAGGAGTGGCAAGCTTGGTTTCGGCAGGCGGATCGCTGGCTTTTGCTGGCAATTGGTTCGGGAGCAGCCGCCACCTTGGGCACCTACACCCTCATCTCCATCTGGGCAGAATCCACCCAGCGTTGGCTGGCCACCGGTGCCATTCTACAGGGATTGGCCACTCTAGCCTTGTTGTCGCTGCTGTTTGGGGAGTGGCTCAGCCGCCGACAAGAGCGGCAACGGTCTCAATTGGAGCGCGACCTCAGCGACATTGCTTCTCCCGATCCCTTCCGACGGCTGGCGGGCGTTCGCCGCTTGCAGAGTTTAATGTCTCACTTGGATCCCGAGCAAACCCGGCTGGCGGTGGATTATCTGCGGTTGGCCCTCGACCAAGAGACGGTAGCGGTTGTGCGGGAAGCCCTGCTGGAGGCCCTACAGGGATGGGGGATCCTGCGCCGCCTCAACGATTTGACCAATCTCAAACACCCCAGCAGGGATCCCTCTTCAAACTAAGATAACGGCTGTCTTGGTCCTCAAGGGTTTGACTGGGATGATAAATTCAGTCCCTTGGGCAATCCGCCAAATAGATTGCTCACCTCAGGTTTAGCTAAACCGCCGAGAAGCCCCGCG
>NZ_JANSHV010000294.1:0-2304 GCF_047461775.1 Synechococcus sp. R6-5 | reverse complement strand
AGGAGAGTTCAGCGTGAATGTATCAGCTTGCTGGCAAGGGCAGCGATAGCCGAGACGGACATCCGCTCCGCGCGAGACCTCGCTGACAAAGATGGATATTGACAGGCAGATTCACAACAGTCACAACAGATGATGGACTTATAGATCTCGACGGACAAAGCCATCCCCCTCCCATTGGTAGAGGGTAGCCCTCAAGTCACGGCTGGCACCGGGCGGGCTTGAGATGACCAGGATCCCTTGCGGGCTGACCCGCAGGCTGGCATTGCTCAGATCCGTCACGCTCAGCAGTGGCACAAGTCCCTCAGGCCGGTGTTCCAAGACCAAGACAGAGCGCAGCAGGCTGATGCCCCCTCGCTCGGTGAGGAGCACCAACTTGGGCTGTGGGCTGGAGGTGATGTCCGTGCGCAGGTGAGCCTCCACCAACCGTCCTGGGATCGGCTCAGCTGTGTGGAGTAGACGAAAGCTATACCCCCCCTGGTGCTCGAAGCTGAGAACGCGCACCACCGGCTCCACGGTGGGCTGCCGCTGAATCTGAAACACGGCCACCACATCCTGGCGAGATGGGGAAGTTAGGCTGGCCGGGAACAGGCGTAGGTTTTCGCCACGATTGCCGCGAATGAAATCCCACCAGATGGATTGATTGAATAAAGCCACAACCCCACCTCGAGCAGCGCCGCCCTCAGAAGGAACCGGCAGCAGCGGAAGCACAGGCTGGGGATAGGCAGGAACAGCAGCAACCGGTAGAGTGGCAGCCAAGGCCGCTCCCCAGGCTATTCGACCACAGGAACACAACAGCTTCCGCATATTTCCTCACTCCTCGCCCCTAAAATTCTAAAGGACTCCAAGGTTCTCCCAGTCAACCAAACAGCCGGGATACAGGGATCCCTTTTATGTCGAACGCAACCTCGATCTCACCTTGATCTCGCCTGGCAATGGGCTACCAAGTTAGGGTGAAAAGCCTGGAGCTTCCTCTGTAGCCAACAAAGTCGGCTTGGAACGACGCCCCGCCAATTTGAAAGGGATCCCCCAGGAGCAAGGGGCAGCCCCCCCCGACGGAGGGCTCTATTTTTCGGCAGCCAAAAACAATTGGGCCCGCCAAAAGCAGGCAATGGACTTGCTGTCCAAATCCATTCCCAAACGGGCCATTTCTGTAAGCTCAGAAGCAGAAAACTCCACTACGGTAATATCTTCATCCTCATCCTTATCGGGAGGGGAATCCAGCACTTCCAGCTCCCGCGCCAAATAGGCGTACATGATCTCGCTGGAATAGCCGGGGCACAAATAAAATTGGCCAAGGGGATCCCAGCGATGGGCACGCAGGCCGGTTTCTTCTTCCAGCTCGCGGCGAATGGTGTCATCGGGATGCTCCCCTGGCTCGACTGTGCCTGCCGGGAATTCGTAAAGATAGGAAGCGACCGCAAAGCGATATTGACGAATGCAGACGAACTTGCCTGCTGCAGTTACAGGCACGGCCACCACCCCCCCGGGATGGATGAGGTACTCCCGCTCCCCCTCTTTGCCGTTGGGAAAACGCAAACGCTGGCTGACGAAGGTGTATTTGTGGCCTTGATAGCGGAGGCGCTCACGAATCACCTGAGATGGGTTTTGCATGGCAAGGGATCCCGAGAGTAGAGCCGCTCTCAGCTTAATGGTTTTCGGCGCTGTTGCAACCGGGCAATCCAGAGGGATCCACACGCCCTTGGGATCCCGTGTCTGGGGTAGAGTCAGGAAAAGCACAAAAGTTGCAGGCCATGATTTACCCTCCCTTGAAGGAGTTTCTTGCCCTCACCAAGCAGGGCAACTTTATCCCGGTGTACCAGGAATGGGTGGCGGATTTGGAAACGCCGGTTTCTGCCTGGTATCGGGTTTGTGCTGGCCAGCCCTACAACTTTCTCCTGGAGTCGGTGGAGGGGGGGGAACAGGTGGCCCGCTACAGCTTCTTGGGCTGCGATCCCCTGTGGGTTTTGGAAATACGCGGGGATCAGGCGCTACAGCGATACCGCGATGGCCGACAGGAGCACCACCAAGGGGATCCCTTCGCAATTTTGGCCCGCTGCTTGCAGCCCTATGAGCCGGTGCATTTGCCGGAATTGCCCAGCAGCATCGGCGGCCTGTTTGGCTACTGGGGCTACGAGCTGATTCGCTGGATTGAGCCCAAGGTGCCCATCCACCCCCTGCAGCCGGGGGATCCCCCTGATGCCGTTTTGATGCAGGTGGACAGCATTTTGCTCTTTGACCAGGTAAAGCGCAAGATTTGGGTGGTGGCCTTCGCCGACACCCGTCACCACGCTGCCGAGGAAGCCT
>NZ_JANSHV010000293.1:0-2056 GCF_047461775.1 Synechococcus sp. R6-5 | reverse complement strand
CGGGGCTCCTGCGATTTCTAGCTGAGGCAGTGCTACAGCCACGGAGCCCAACCCTGGTGCCGAGCGGACAGATTCTGACGGCTTTGAATCGCTGCAGAGGGATGCACAAACTCATGGGCAATGCCTTGATAGGTCAGTTGCAAAGGACTCCGTCCCGCTAATGCGAACAGCAAGGGCCCAGAAGCACCACCGCTCACAGCAGCTCGTCGATCAGCCGGAGCACCTGCTGCAGCTCAGCACCGGGGATCCTTTGATGTTGTTCCAGGTTGATCTCCACCAACTGTTTGAGGGCAAGAAGCTTCAGGTTGACCTCCACCGCCGCCACCGCAATGGCTTGTGCTGCCGGCAAATAGCCACTGGCCCCCAAATCCAAAAGGGCAGCCCGCCGCAGATGGATGTTGTGGTGATTCAACACCGACAGCAGGCGCTGAGCAAAAGTCGGATCCCCGGTGAGACGATAGCAGGCCCGCGCCGCCGCACATTGCAAACGGATGGAAGTGTGCTCTAGGTAGGGACAGATTGGCTCCAGAGCAGCGGTCACTTGCAGTTGTCCAAGAGCCTCGACAATGGCTTCTAGGGCGGCTTGGGCTTCCGTCTGCAGTCCTTGCTCCACAAAGCGCAGCCCTTCTAGCAAAGCGGATCCCAGCTTTTCCACTTCGTCGGGATCCCTATGGATGTTGTTGGCAAAGGCAATCTCAACCAGTGCCTGGGCAGCGGCTGCCACCACTTGGCCATCGGAGCAAGACAAAGCCGCCTTCAGGGGAGGGATCCCGGCGAGGGATCCCAGTTTACCCAAAGCACGAGCAGCGTTGCGCCGCAGCGGATATCCCCCTTGAGCGGTGCGATCCGTTTCATCGGCCAGGGCCTCGATCAGGGCAGGGATCCCTTCGGCAATGCGCATGCGTCCCAGCCACCAAGCGGCATAGTAGCGTTCCCCCGGATCCCCGTGGCGCAGCTTGGCGATTTGTCCAGCCGGGGTGAGATCCACCGATGGATCGGGATCCAGAGGAACAGCAGTGGTCATGGAATCGACAACGGAGAAGACACCGAGAAGGGATCAAGCGCTGCGGACACTGACGATCTTGGCGCCCGATTTGAGCAACCGCTGCATTGTCGCCGACAGTTGATCGGCAGAGACGAAGATCTGCTGGTTGGATTTGCGCACTCGGCTGGAAGTGGCCAGGGCCGAAGGCGGATTCAGCAGCCGGGTCACTTCCACACAGAACATGCGATCCGACTGGCCCGTTGGCGGCCCCAGGTGTTTGGAAATGGGGCTGGGCGGCAGCAGCCCCCGCACCCCAATGCGGCGAATGGCCGGGGTAAACCCGGTGGCCAAAGGCATCATCAGACGGGGTCTGGGCCCTTGGGAGCGGTCGTTGTTGGCGTAGCCCCCGTAGAGGGCGAAGAGATTGGTAAAGTCGCGGGTGGAATGGGCCTTGCGGTATTCAAACCCACGCGGGTAGGGGACGATGTTGTCTCCAAAAGCTTCTAGGTATTCTGGGCTGTCGATGTAGGAATCGATCTCCGCGCTGTGGCCGCCAGATTGGTAGATGTCCAAATGGCGGGCGATGTCTTTGGGGCTGGTGGGAGCGCGTCCCAGCAGATGCTTGAAATTGAGCTCGATGGCCCGGGTTTGCGAGTTGGGGTAGAAAAACCGCTTTTTGTAGGCTTCGGACTTGGCGATCCATCGCACAAACTCCCGCACCGTCAGGCTGCCCTGGCGCAGCAGCGATTCCGCACTGGCTAGCTCCTTCCTATCGGCCCCAAACAAATGGTCGTTGCCCAGCACCTGACGGTAGATGGCCCGCAGCACCGCATTGAGCTGATCCTGGCTGGCGTTGGGGCGCAACTCCAGTGGGGTGGTCTCCGTAATGCCCCGGATCCCCATCCGGCTTGCCGCTGTAATTGCACTCATGCTAATTCCCCCGATTGAACTGAATGGACACAGATTGAGAACAAGCTTGCGTTTAGGGTCATTTCGATTCAAGCTAGGACATTGTACCCACACCTAAAGTGTTGGTTGCGTCGTCGCGTCGGCGTTGCGGAGCAATAATGC
>NZ_JANSHV010000292.1:0-710 GCF_047461775.1 Synechococcus sp. R6-5 | reverse complement strand
ATCGATGATGAAAGAGCACTGCTATGACCAGAAATACCCTTACAATCACCGATAATCGGACTGGCAAAACCTACGAGATTCCTATCGAACACAACGCAATTCGCGCCGTCGATCTGCGTCAGATCAAGGCAGGTCCAGGCGATTCAGGGCTGATGTCGTATGACCCGGCGTTCATGAACACTGCGGCATGCACCAGTCGCATTACCTACATCGATGGCGACAAAGGCATCCTGGAGTATCGCGGGTATCCAATCGAGCAGCTTGCCGAACAGAGTTCGTATCTGGAAGTTGCGTATCTGCTGTTATATGGTGAGTTGCCGTCGAAGGAGCGGCTCGAATGGTGGGAGTATCGCATCAGCCGTCACCTGTTCCTCCACAACAGCCTGGTCGAACTGATCCAGGCGTTCCGCTACGACGCTCACCCGATGGGCATCCTGATCAGCTCGGTAGCAGCGATGTCAACGCTCTACCCCGAGGCAAAGAATATTCACGATCCGGCGGTTCGTGAGAAGCAGATCTGGCGTATTATTGGTCAGATCCCAACGATTGCCGCCTTCGCCTATCGGCACCGCATCGGGCGACCATTCAACCTGCCTGATAGTTCGCTCAGTTACACCGCCAATCTGCTCTATATGATGGACTATATGAACCAGCGGAATTATGAGGTCAATCCGGTGCTGGCGAAAGCATTGGACGTGCTCTTTATTCTC
>NZ_JANSHV010000291.1:0-9016 GCF_047461775.1 Synechococcus sp. R6-5 | reverse complement strand
AATCCCTGGTTCCCGGGATCCAATGCCCGCCGTTGCCCCCCGGTGCTTGAGAGATTATTCGTCAGATCTGTATTCTTGATGAAACTTGACAGAATTCTTGATGAAACTTGACAGATAAGTCTGGACAACGGGATCCCTTTTGGCTAACTTTGTGGGCGGGATCAGAGTAGCTCCTGAACAGCTTTGGAAAGTTGGTTTTCTTGCGGTTTGGCCTTATAGCTGTATAGATTCGAGGGTTGTCTCTGACACCAAAGAGACGCTGGAGACAAGTGAGTTGACATTCGCAAATATCAAAAAATATGTGGGAGGGTCACGATGGATGAGCTTTTACCAGGGCTGATTGCCGTTGCCCTTTACGCCTTCTTTAGCTACACCTTAATGGTGATTGGAGAGAAGCTAAACGTGCCGAATGCTTGGTTAGCTTGGATCCCGATTGCTAACATCTGGGTGATGTGTCGAGCTGCTGGTAAACCCGGCTGGTGGGTGATCCTCTTCTTCATTCCCCTAGTCAACTTGATCTTCGGTATCTGGGTGATCTTTGCCATTCCACCCCGCCTGAATAAATCCCGCTGGCTGGGTCTGCTGGTTTTCCTGCCTGTTTTGGGAGCTTTGCTCTACTCAGGCATTCTGGCCTTCACTTGAATTAGCCAGCCTTGCCTTGATACAAACTAAACAATCGAAAAAGTCTACCACTTGAGCAAGTTAAAGCTCTCCATATCGATAGTGGCGCGGTTGCGGTAGATCCCCAGCACGATGGCCAAGCCCACTGCGGCCTCGGCAGCCGCCACAGTGATGACAAACACCGAGAACACCTGGCCGCGAATCATCGCTGAATCGACAAAGTTGGAGAAAGCCATGAAGTTCAGGTTCACCGCATTGAGCATCAGCTCAATCGACATCAGGACGCGAATCGCATTGCGGCTCACAATCAATCCGTAAATACCAATGCAGAAAAGAATCGCTGCCACCACCAAGAAAAACTGCAGTTGCAACATCGCGATGAGCTCCATGTAGATACACAATGACAGGGGCCTCGGGAAAGCTCTAGGTTTTATGGCCGAGAGCAGGTAGCTTCAACGGGTGCTCACCAGCTCTGCCGGTCGTTCTGACTCTGATTCCAGCTGGGGTCGGGCCCGCTCCAGCAAGCTCAGATCCCCTTCTCCGGCTTGGGGAAGAACAAACTCCCGCCGCGCCAAGACAATGGCCCCAATCAACGCCATCAGCAGCAAAACAGAAGCCAGCTCAAAAGGCAGAAGATAATCGCTGAAGAAGTGGCCGCCGATCACCAACACACTGCTCAAAGGTTGGATCGGCTGCAGCGGCCAAGGGGTGTTCAAAGCCATCGCGGCTAGAAGGGCAAACAGACCCAAACAGACCACCGCCGTCACTCCGTTGCGCAGCCAGCCCAGCTTCAGGGGGGCAAAGGTGTAGCGCCGATTCACCAACATGATGGCAAACAGGATCAACACATTAACCGCGCCGACGTAGATCAGAACTTGGGCTGCGGCCACAAAATCGGCATTCAAGAGGAGATACAACCCGGCCATGCTCAGGAAAACGCCCCCGAGCAGAAAACCGGAATAGACAATGCTGGGGGCCCAAACCACGCCTAGCGCGAAGCCAATGGCCATCGCCGATAGCACCACAAACGTAACCAGTTGTACGCCTTCTCCGAGGGTCATGAGAGATCCGTCCTTAGCCAGTTTCTATTGCTGCTCCCTTACCACTGTACTGTCCTGGCGGATTTAAGAGAAGCCCGACTCCTTTTTCAGATCGATAGAGAAATCTCTAGAGTTGGGTCTCACCAACTGCCGCCCGCTCCGCCGCCGCTGCTTCTGCCGCCCCCGAAACTCCTATCCGAATCCCTATCGAAGTCTCTGTCGCTGTCACTGAGCTGCGGGATCACAACTTCTCTCTCACGGCGGTATTGGCAAATCGGGCAGGTCAGGATCTCCAACTTCAAACCGCTGGAGTCATAGGTCGCTTCCTGGAGAACCTGGGTGGTGAGGTCAAGGGTGAGAGCTTGGCACCGAGGGCAGTAAAGGTGTCGGGAGAGCGTGCCTTCGCGCACAACCACAGCTATTCCTTGACAGGTAGGACAAAACCAGCCGTAGTAGCGAGCTCTGCCGCGGCTCCTGGCCAGGCGATGCTCTTGGGGAAGGTACTTATCCAGAAGCTGGGGCTGGATGAGTCGCATGGGTCGACCACAGGCTTGACAGACCACTGGCTGAAAAGGGATCCCACGCTTCCGGCTCAAGGTGCCGTCAGTGGCCATAGCAGCCACAACCGGCAGAGCGAACCCCAGCCAGTTGCCGCTGGACAATCCTAGGAACACGCCAAGGCAGAGGGATCCCGAATAGAGGAAGAGACGAATGGGGTCGCTCTGAACCGAAGAGAGCACAGCACCTGTTCTTGGATCTCTGCGTGTCAGGGAGAGGACTTGTCTTCCCCCTCGCTCAGCCCTTAGAGAGACGGGCATGCGAGAGCGCTGCCACCCCAGTCCCAAAATGATGATCCCCAGCAGCAGCAGGATCCCTTCCACCAGGGAAGAATCAATGCCCTGGGCCACTGCCCCAGAAGAAGTTGCAATCGTTGAGGTGGTAACTTCAGAAGCTGCCGCAGGAACATTTGCAACGGGCTGGCCCTGCAACACCGAGGTCAATTGCTGCACCCCCGCCAGAGTGCCGCCATCGAAATCCCCATCGCGAAACTTGGGCAGGATCTGCTGGTCGATAATCTGCTGGACTCGGCTGTCGGGGAGGATAGCGACCAGGCCCCTGCCCGTTTCGATTTCCACCCGCCGATCCCCTACCGAGATGAGAAACAAAACCCCGTTGTTTTGGCCTGCCTTGCCGATCCCCCAGTAGTTAAATAGCTGCGTGGTGAAGTCTTTTGGTGTTGCATATCCCTGAGTATTCGGCACGGTAACCACTGCCATCTCGGCACTGGTGCGCTGCTCAAGCTGAGTGATAAGACGGTTGAGCTCGTTTTCGGTGCTGCTGCTGAGGATGTTGGCGGTATCGGAAACCCACCCTCCATACTGACGGCGGGGGTTGGGCACTTGTTCAAGGGTAATGGCCCAAGCGGGCTGCGGCAGCAGGGATACAACTAGCAAAACTGCCGCCCAAACTTTCGGCATGGCTTACCTGGCTGAGCGCTGCCTAGGTTCTAGCACAGCTGTCTCGGCTAGACTGGCAGTCCTTTTCCCAGGGAGAGAGGGGAGTTGGGGAACGGTTGAGACAAGCCGCTTCTTGTTGCTAGTAATTGTTAACAGCAACCGGCCCTCAGTCCGGCCAAGGGAGCCAGGCTTCTTCTTGCCATTCCACTTCAAAGCACTCCCGGGCGGCCTGGAGAAAATGTTCGATCAAAGCAGGGATCCCTGGCGCCGTGGGGCAAATGTCGTAGATACCAATCACCTGCGAGCCGGGCAGATACCGTTCCCACAGCTCTAGATTGGGTTGCAATAGGAGGGATCCCTGTTGCAGGATCCCCCAAGGTTGCCACAGTTGGGCGTTGCCCATCAGCTTTTTGCCCTGCCAGCTCAAGTCAGCACGGGTACGGGAGGCAAAGCAACTGGTCTTGTTGCGGTAGCCGGGATCCCGGTGGCTTCGGCCGTGAGCAAAAGCGGGCTCATCTATGGCAATGCCCAGCTCCGCCAACCCCTGCACCCAAAAGCGGCAACAGAAGTCGTACACCCAGGCCCGCTGCAAACTGGGCAACCTGGCTTGCAAGTAAGAAAGGGGCAACACCAAGCTGTAGGTCAGCTCTGCTGCATCCTCAGCCGCCTGATGGAGCACCGCCCTTCCCCCCGTGGGTCGGCGCACAATCGGGATCCCTGGCAGGGGATCTGGCCAAACCTGGTGCCGTCCCAGCGAGAGGGTAAGCTGATCCCAGCCATAAAAGCGCAGGCAGGGCTGAGGATCCCGACGAAGCCTGTGCAAAAGCCGGAAGTCCTGCTCCATTTGCCAGGCCCCAGGGGCCACGCGGTAGGGGAGCCAGTATCCCTGGGATCCCATCCTGGCAAAGCCAGACCTTAAACTTTGGGGAACTCCGCCTGGAGGGGCTCATCATATTCATCGGCCAAGCTGGCCACAATGGTGATGGCCCGGGAAATTTCGCCCGCTGTGATCCCTTCCAAGGTGCGGTAGTGGTTCAGCACCACCTGGTTGTTCCAGATGCAAAAGCGCGCCTCTAGGGTGTCGCTCCAATTCTTCTCCAGGAGCTTCTGCATCAGCTTGGCCGGTTCTGCCACCGGCAGAGAGAGAACGGGAGACCATACCAAAAGAGTGTCTTCTGGGGATTCGCCGCTCAGATGGACGAACACTTCTGCCGTGCCGTAGGTGAACTTCCAGGTGTGTCCCTGCTCATGGTTTTCGTAGGCCGCATCCTCTTTGAGGCTGGAAACCACCGCCGAGACAACCTCAACGTAGCGAACGGACTCTGGAAAAACCTCTGGCGAAGGGTTAAAGGTGCTCATGAGCGGCTCACTGTAGACCATGGTCTTCCCCCTATTCCCTATCCAACCACCTCAACTATACCGCTATACCGCCTAAGACTCCGACCTATCCGGTCATCGCTTTGGGATCCTCAACTCAGGCGAGAATGAAACCGTTGGCAATGGTTCACTAAGTGGCCGGACAGGTGAGGGCAAGCGATCCCCCCCGCCAACTGGAGAGAGAGCCTGTTCAAAAGTCTTTCGAAGAACCTGAGGGAAGCTCTATGGAATCTCCATCTCATCTCCCCCAGAAAGCCATTGGTATTCTTGGAGCCCTGCCCGAGGAAGTGGCCATGCTCACCGCAGCAATGGAAACCTGCTCCATCCATACCCATCTGGGGCGACAGTTCCACCAGGGATCCCTGGCGGGGCAACCGGTGGTGGTGGTACAAGGTGGGGTGGGCAAGGTGCGGGCGGCAACCACAGCGGCTTTGTTGGTGGCCCATTTCCCTTTGCAGGGGATCATTTTTACCGGTGTGGCCGGGGCCTTGGCCGATCACCTGCACATGGGAGATGTGGTGCTGGCCCATGCGGCGATTGAGCACGACTTCGGCACCGGACGACCCGAGGGCTTTGTCTTGGGGATCGACTTTATCCCAGAGCTGCGCCACCCACTGGCCGAGGCCGATAGCGCCCTCTACGACCTGATTGTGGCCCATCCCGAGCGGATCCCTCTCCACCCCCTACAAGGCCGGGATCCCGTCATTCATCAAGGCTTGGTGGCCACCGGCGATGTGTTTGTGGCCGACGCAGACCTACGCCGACAAATCCGAGAACGCACCGGCGCTTTGGTTGTGGAGATGGAGGGGGCAGCCGTGGTGCGAGTAGCGCAAGAAGCCGGGATCCCTTGTTTGCTGGTGCGCTCGGTTAGCGATGCAGGGGACGATACGGATTTCTTGAGCTTTTTTCAAACAGCAGCGCTCAACTCAGCAGCAGTTGTCCGCACCATCCTGCAAAGTCTGCCCCCGTCCTTGCCTTAGCCCGACTGTGGGGATCCGGGGATCCCCTTTCCCAAGGAAGAGTTGGGCTGGATCGCGTTGGCGTCAGTTGTTCATCTCCCGCTCCAGCTTGGCCATCGAGATCTGGCTTTCTAGGCGGGAAATGCCTTCGCGAAGGGTTGCCACCTGTGCTTCAACTTCATCCAAAGATTTGCGAACCGCTTCTGCCGCGCTCATGTGCTGGTTGCGCCGGACCAAAGCCTCGCGGGCAAGGTCATCTTGGTTCTGTTGGCTGGCTTTCTCAGCCCTGACAAACCAATCTTCGGCCTTTTGCAAAATTTCGTCGTACCGCCGTTCCAGTTGCTTGCGACTGGCCAGGGTTGTGGTCAGGCTGCGCTGCAATTGTTTCAGATCCCGCTCCATCTGCCGGATGCTCACCCTTTGTCGGCTGGGCTTTCTCCACAGCACTTTGCTCAGACCCACCACCACCACTGCGGTAGCAATCCCCACACCCGCAGCTGCCGCCGGATTTTCACGAATCAAAGAACCATCCAAAACATTGACCCCTGCAAAGGCCGAGGTTTGTGTGGCCGTCTCCCGAAACTCCCAAGGCATCACCGGATTGCGCTGCTGCCAGAAGCCCAACCGTGCCGCTTGGGCCCCCTCTTGAGCTTCTAAGTAGCGCTGCCGATTGGCCCCGTGCAAAAAGCGCTCATAAACCACCGCCTGACCCTGGCGCAACATCTCCAAATTCACCAAACCATCGGCGTTGTACACCTGGGCAATGTGAAGCCCTTCCGGTGTGACATAGAGGGTATCCACCTGCACCAGGGATCCCGTCGGGAGCAAGTTTTGCAGAGCCTCTTGGGATAGCCGCCCCCAGCGCCCTTGGGTCAGCTCCGGCGCATCCACGTAGGCCAGACGGAAACGGGTTGGCCTGCCGTTCAAGTCCGCCCAAAAGGTGTCCCCATCTACCACCGACCGCACCCGTGCCGTCCCGGAAGATTGTGCTGCCGCTGGAAGAACAAGCCAACTGCCCGAAAGGACAGCCACAGTCATCAGAAGGGAAGTTCTTGAGGTCATGGGGGTCACTCCTATTGTGCAGAACAAGAACAAAAGTTAAGAAATAATAAGATAGAGAAGTTTGGGGGAACAAACCGGAATCCCAGAGCGTCCTTGGGGGTTGCCGTGAGGCTGGCTGCTGCTCTTCCCTGGCAAAGGCAACAGAGCCAGCTGCTCCCTACGTCGGAAAAGCGAACCTCTCCCACGAAAAGCTGCGGCTCTCGAAGAGTCGGCTCGTGGGGTCGGCTTAATTTGGGTTAGAGTTTAGCTCACCTTTTGGGGCAACGTCACAGCCCTAAGGCGCAATCTTTGTCCCCCGGACCAAATCACAGGCGCAAGCGATAGGGTTCTTCGTCGGGGAAGTCGGGCAGAGGAGGGGGCAGGATCTCGATCTCTCCGGTGGGCAGCGTTTGCAGCACGGTACCCAACTGGACCAGTTGTTCCAAGACAAACAGGCGGGTATCCCGGTCGGTGGTGGAGTTAAACACGCTCAGCCAAACATCGAATTGGGAACGGCGGCTGAGGGGGCTGCGGGCGATGTTATCTCCTAGTTGACGAAATTCATCTCCAGGCAGGCCCACCTGCTCTCGCCAGACAGCGGCTTGGTAGTAGTCATTGCGGCCCGCTTCCGCATCCCCCAGAAACATAAAGTTAAGTAGGGCGCGATCCACATAAAGTCGCCAGGCGTCAGGGTTGTTTTGGGGGTTGAACTGCTGCAAGCCGCGATCCAAAATCTCGACGGCTTTTTCCGGCTGGCCGGCCCGATAGGCCAACACCAAACTGGAGAGCCGGTAGCCCAAGAAGAAACGGGGATCCAGCCGCAGCATGTGATCGAAGTAGTCGTAGGCCAGGCCATAGCCAGTCAGGGTGCGAGCCGGTGCATCCCCGTAGTACTGGATCAGCTCCAGCCACAGCCAGGAAGCCCCCAAGTTGCGGTAGCCCAGCCACCCCAGCGTATTGGCCAGGGCAATGTTGCGGTTTTTGCGGGCCTCGGCATTTTCCAATTCTCCCAGATTGATCCGCTCCAGCATCGGCAATTGCAGCCGCACCACCAGGATCCCACACAGAAACGCCCCCCCAACGGCGGCCAGAGTGCCTATGAGGGAGAAGCGAGAGCGACGACGGGGCAAGGAAGCAGTAGCCATGGCAAGTTTTTTGCGGATCCCTGAGGCTGTCGCGACCAGGGCTACACTCAATCATAAATTGAACCGTTGAGCCTTTCCCCTGCCTATGGCCAGCTCTGCCCTCTCCGCTTCGGAACGAGCCTTGAGCCTTTACGAGGCTCTGCCCTACCCTAATGTGCCCCTCTCGCAGACGGCTCGCAATGCCTTGCCGGAGATGTTCAAGATGAGCTACACCACGGCTCAGTACCTGCGCACCCATACCATCGTCCCGCCAGAGGGCAAGGTGTTGTTGAATGCCGGCTGTGGCTCCGGCTGGGAAACGTTGATGATGGCCGAGGCCAATCCAGGGGCCCAGATCGTTGCCTGTGATCTGTCTCCGGCTTCGGTCAAGCTTACCGAGGAACGCCTGCGCCACCACGGCTTCACAGATGCCGAATTTTATGTCCTCAATCTGCTGGAGCTGGAGCGTCTGGGGATCCAGTTTGATTTCATCAGCCTCAATGATGTTTTGTATTTGCTGGAGGATCCCACCGAGGGCCTGCGGGCGATGAAAAATGTCCTCAAGCCCGATGGCATCATCCGGGCCAATCTCCACAGCCGCCGCCAACGGCAGGTGTTTTTCCGCTTGCAGGAAGCCTTTCAAAAAGTGGGCCAATTTGACGTTCCACCGGCTGTAGGGGCGCAAAATGTGCGGGAGTTTATGGGATCCCTTCGGGAAGAAGTGGCCCAGGCGGTGTTCTGGAACCCGGCCAACTATGCCGAAGATGCGGCCATTATGAATAATTACCTACTCTCCAACGACAAGGGGTTCACGATCCCCGACCTGTTTCGCATGTTGCAGCAGGCGGGGTTGAGCTTTTTGAGCTTGGTGGATAGGCCCGACTGGTCGGTGGAGTCTTTGTTTAAAGAGGTGCCTGAGTTTGTGCGGCAGCGGTTGGCAACCCTCAGCATCATGGAGCGGCTGCATCTGTATGAACTCCTTCGCCCTGTCCATCGCCTCATCGACTTTTGGGCGGAGCATGCCGGCTCTTCGCCGGTGCTGCCCTGGAGCGACGAAGATTGGCTGTCGGGATCCGTACAATTCAATCCCCTGTTGATGGACAACCCCCGCTTTCGCCAGGAGTACAGCAAAGCCCTGCAAGAGAAGCGGCCCTACGAAATGCAGTGGACAGGGGCCACCCACGGGCGGATCAGCATCCCTGCCGAGAAAGTGAGCTGGTTGGCGCCACTGCTTCAAGGACCAACGCCGGTTCGAGAGCTGATTCAACAGGCCGTCCAGTTGGGATCCCCAGATGAAGAACGAACAACCGCTGAGGTGCTGACCTTCCTAACCAACCTAGAAGACTTTCTTTTTTTGATGCTGCAATAGGCAGCTGATACATTTACGCTGAACACTG
>NZ_JANSHV010000290.1:0-12200 GCF_047461775.1 Synechococcus sp. R6-5 | reverse complement strand
CTTTGCGGCTTTTGGCGGATCGCTCGCGCAGGCGTTGATACCGTTTGAGTGTGCTTTTGGAAACACCGAGTGCTTAAGTAGGAAGAGACTTGCCTGAGCTACACAATGACCGAGCTGGGGGGTGCAGTCAGGGCAGGCCCACCCCAGATTTCCACCTGGGCGAGGGCATAGCTAGTGAGCGGATAGAAGCGGACGCTGTCTTCCTCGGGCTTGATCTTCTTGCGGAGCCGCAGTTTGAGCTCCTCGAACTTGTCTTTGTCGAGGACGCACTCAAACACGCTGTATTGCACGCGCTTGCCGTAGCCTTCTAGCAGGTCGGCAATTTTCTTGCGTCGCTTGTCGCAGGGAGTATCGTAGGTAACAACATAAAGAAACATCAGCGAATCCGGTAGGGCTGGTACAAATCTTGAGGATTATAGACGGATTGCTTAAACTTTTTAACTTGCTGCGTTAGCAGATCCCAGCGGGGTTGATCTCCGTCAGGGGTCTGGATGGATCCCTCCATTCTTTGGATGAAAGCTGTAAGGTACTTTTTCCTGCCACTATCACTTAGAAAACAGCCACCATCGCGATACTCAAAGTCTTCTTCGATGTTCATAATGCCCTTGTTGATCAGCCAGAGGACTATTGAATCTACAATAGGCGCCCGAAATTCTTCCAGTAAGTCCGAAACCAGAGCAGCATGGCGTTCACTGCTAGCGTGCAAGCAACCCTGATAGGGATCCAAATCTTGCAGCTCAATCAGGGTTAATAGATGGTTCCAGAGCACCATGTAGCCAAAGCTGAGCATGGCATTAACCGGGTTAGTGGGCGGCTGTCGAGTGCGGTTAAGCAAAACAAAGCCCCTTTGCTGAAGGCAATTTCCCAATTCCGGGAAATACAGAGCCGCAGCCGCTCCTTCAATGCCCCGCAATTGATCTAGAGACTTGGCCTCAAGAGCTTGAGCAGCCAAATGTTCCAGACTGCGCAGGGTCAGATCCCCTGTCTCAGTGGGGCGCTGCCTGAGCTGTCTCATCAGCAGCACTCGGCTATTGAGAAGCTTGGCTTGCACCATCTGAGCTGCCGTTTGCAATCGCCATGTCTCCGGCAGTGCTTGCTGCAAGTGGGCCAAGCGGCGGTAGCCCCTTGCAATGGGAATAAGGCGACCGTAGCAGTAGCCCAGCCGCGAGAGATAGGCGATGGGGATATTACGCTTCAAGCACTCTCTCACCACATCGGTGGTTACCTGGGATCGGCCAAAGATAAAAACCTGTTCCAGCAAGGGTAGAGGCACCTCCTGCAAGAGCGACTCGCCCAAATAGACCATTACGAACTCTTGCTTAAGGCTTAGCCTACACCCCTGCTGAGAGACATATAAAGTTCGCATTATTCGTCATGACGACGCAGATCTTCAGCGCCTCGCCTCTGCTCTATGGCATTGCCGGGTTTAGAGCGGCCACGCTCCGGTAAAATCTCAACATCAATTTCAGGACTTGACAAGAAATCCATCACGATCTCGGCCAGACTGCCCGAAAAGAAGCTGGCAATCGCGACAAGAATGGTATTGGTAATCACGGCTGCCAATCCCAAAGGAGCAATTAGCAGGATGGCCAGCGTGATCGAGCCGTTGACCACAGCTGTAACAAGGTTTCTAAGAACTTTGGCATTGATCCTCTTTTTGGACATTTTATTCCTCCAGAGATTCTCCAAGATCTCTACTTCAAGGGCCAGATTATTCCAAAATCATCAGCATTTTTCCTGAGCTGTTCAAGATAACTTTTCCTAGGATTCACCGTTGCCCTAAAAACGGTAACCACCTGATAGTCATCCAAATCTGCAATCCAAACAGGGGACGGCGTGCCTGTGTCGCCGCAGAGAAACTTGTCGTATTTTCCTGGCGCTATCTTGCCTACCTTGTGCAAAACAGCCAAAGCATAGGGCTTATTAAACTCTTTTGGGCCGCTGCAGACTACAATCCTGCAATGGGCATCCACAGCTTCAGGCAACTTTTCTTTGCTGACCTGACCAAAGCTCCCGGGATTGCTGGGATCAATGGCCTGCCCAGTCAAAACCTGGAGTGCTTCAAAAAAGCCCCGCAGCCGCTTCTGAAAGAGTTTCTGGAATTCCTCTACCGACTCTGGCAGATTCCAAAATGAATCTTCGGAGTTGGGAATGAGGGTGGATCCCCGCCACCAAGGAGCTCTACCGCGGTCTTGGCGAGAGTAGCAGGGCCTTCTTGCCCCCTGGCCAATACCTCCCAGGTGAAACAGCATCCAGGTTAGATTCCGAAAGAGCTTTTGCACTGCTTCCTGCTTCTCCTTTGAAGCATGGTTGTGGCACTCCTCAGAAAGGCTGAGAATGAGGATCCCTTCTCCCTTTCCCGCTTGGTTGGGTTCCGGCTCCGGTTGAGTTACTCGCCCCTTCAAAAGATCCACGTGGATCCAGCCGTGTTTTTGCTGGGGAGTGATGGCCCCAAAAAGTTGCCCCTCCCATTCCTGCACCTGCTTCACGGGCAAAACACCCAGGGCAAAGGTTCGAAACCAGTAGCGCAGCATGTTCTTAAAGGCTACCGGTCGGACTTCGGCAATTGATTTGTTGTCATACCGGTTCTTATCAGGTCTCCAGTTGACCACTTGCCGCCCGTGGATCAACTGACCCTTCAGCTTAAAAGGCAGCCGCAAGAATTCTCCCTTGTATTGAGATAGAGTTTTGCCAGTTTGAATCAGCCGACCGTAGCCGGTATTGACTTGGGATCCCACTCCTTGCTCCAGCCCGCGGATGAGCCATTCTTTCACTTGGGCCAACATCTCGTCGGTGCAGCCTGGCCCTTTACGCAGGCCAATCAAAAAAGTGGCTTGCTTGAGAGAAAAGAAGAGGTTGGGATTAGGTGAGTATTCAAGATTTTGACCGTTCCACTTCCAGATATTATTGGCAATATCGACAGCTAGACCTCCTGTTCTGGAATTATCGGGATCCCCTTGTCTTTGAGTCCTGGTCGGCACAGGGTAGGCATCTAAAAAGATCACCTTGCCAGCACTATCTTTGTCCTCAGCTTCTAGATGCCCAAGCCAGGGTGCCACTGCTTTATCCGCCTCTTTCCAAGACAGGTTGTGCTTCCGCATCAACTCTCGAATAGCCTGGGTGCGGGCTACCCCCCGCAAGGTGGAGCTGGGAATGTAGGGGATCCCCAAGTGATCAAAAGCGGGCAGCAGCATGCTTTCCGGGCCTTTGGCTCCACCCACCCGAATTCGCCAGGGACAGGTGACCTGAAAAGTGTTTTCTTCTCCGGCAATGCGTTTGATGCGAGCATTTAGAACTTGCAGGCGCGCTCCGTAGTTTGCCTTTGCTTCTACTTGGTGCACCAGATCGACTTTGGTTCCGTCTTTGAAAGGAGTTGCTGGAGCTCTCATCCACCGCAGATATTCAATAAAGCTCGCCGTCGGATCTGGGTTGGGATTGGGATCCGAGGGATGCCCTAGCCAGGGAGAAGGTTGGGAATGGTTGCCGCCCCCTCCACCACCACTCCCCCCTCTCTGATTGGGGGGATGGCCTCCTCCTCGACTTCCTGAACTTGGCAGACGGCTGGGATCCCCTTGCTGAGGTGAGCCTGGTCTTCCAGGACGGGGAAGGGGTTGTGGAGCGTTGGCAGGACGATTGCTAGGCATTTGATCTTCTCCTAAAGCTGGAAAGCAGTATTAGGAATTGCGAAGCGTTTCCCGAAATTCGCGCAACATAGCGCTGGTGCCAATTTCTAAGGCGCGTCGAATAAGTTGAGGTACAAGACTGGAGATGTCGAAGTCTGGAAAAAGCCGGCTGCAGCTCGATTCTACGTAGTCTTCTCCCTGCAGAATAAATATCCGCAAACTTCGCTCACCCAAGATCCAAACTTCGGGCACACCAGTAGCTTTATAAGCATCGATAAAGGTTCGGGAAGTAACGTCGGACTCAATGGCCAGATCAGGCGGAGGCAACAGATCGACATCGATCCTTCCCTCACACCCTCGCACCTGCTCTAGGTGATGGACATAAAAGCAGGTGTCAGGCTCCACCCCAGCACTGCCAGACTTTTTAAGGGTTGTTGAGCCAAAGTCTTCCCAGTCTCTCCCTTGAGAATCAAGGAGAGCTTTCACAATATCTCCGGCAATGCGGTGAGGGCGCTCATGTTTGGACAAGGGAGACATGATCTCTAACGTGCCGTTGTAATAGGCAATGCGAGTGTGGCGGTCTTCCCCTAACTCTTCCAAGATGCTCTCAAAGTCTTGCCAAGTCAGCGAATGGATGACCACTTGGCTTCCTTCATACAGGGAAATAGACTGGATTGGAACAGCTACACTCATTAGTCCCCCCCGCTAACGTCATGGTAAATGGCTGTAGCCCAGAAGCTGAATTCTTGCGCCAAAGCAAGTCCCAGCCCTGTTAAACCCAGGTACTCTTCAACTCCCAACCCCATGAGACGATCCAGGCCGTTGGATTTGGCAATTTCGTTTTGACCGGAGATCTTTTCTAGGCAATCGAAAAACTCCTTGACCACCTCTTTTTTGCCCTCTTGGCTAAGGGCGTCTTCTTCGGCCTTGAGGCGCAGCAGGCCCCAAGTAGAAAGATAGGTGTAGAGCTCCACAGCCTGGTTTTTTTGCTCTTTTAGCCTTTCTGGATCCCTGGTTTGCGCTCTGAGCTGGCACAGGGATTCGTAAACGGGCTTGGCCAATGTACGCGGGTCAAAGCTATTCATAAAACCTCCCTCCTAGGTTGAGATCTAGTTCAAAGACAGCTCCACAAAGCCTCGGCCCAAGCTTTCCTGGCCGCCAATCTGCATAATCTGGTTGGATTGCAGCAGATCTCGAAACTCTTTCATTGCCTCTTCAGAACTGCCATTTGCTTGGGCGGTAACCCCCCAGGTAAAGTACATCAAGCTGTCAGGAGGAATGGCCTCTTCATAGCGGAAGCCTCCTTCCACAACCTTGTGCTCGCTAAGCTTGACTTTCACCTGCCGCCACAGGCTCATTTGAATGAGGGTGGCACAGTGCTGATCTGGTAAAACAATCACGCGACTGATATTAGGATCTTTGGTGTAGCTCTTCCATTCCGACCATTGTCGAAGACCCTCTTTGAGAATGGCATCTTTGAGGTAGATAGGCTGGTTTGTTCCCAAGTTGGTGCTATAGGGATCCGGCACTGACAGATTCTGGCCTGTTATCCGCAGCCAGCGCTTGAGCAGAAGCGGGCAGCTTATCCACACCACCCCGTGGCTGAGGGAGGGCACCGGGATCCAAAGCAAAGAGCCATCCCCAATCCAAATGGATCCCTGGGTCAGCTGATCCCCTTCCCCAATTTCGTTGCCAAAGAGCTCAAATTTTTTGTGCTTATCAGTCACACTGGCCCGCAACCTGCCCCGGATGGTGCTGGAAGGGATGTAGGGCAAATGGGTGTGGGATTCGCGGGCAATGCCCAAGAGGTTGCCTTCTTGGGTGGTGCCGCCAGTGTGCAGGGGAGTCAATAGATGGAGGTAGGCAATCTGAAAAGTCATGGATGGGCTCCTTTTGCGAGTAAGTATTCAAGGACTGAAAGCAAAACTCAGTTGGCCCAAGGCAGCCATAGGAGCTCGCTATAGCCCAACAGCCGCCAGCGGTGGAACACGTTGAGCCGGCCATCTTCTAGCTCGGGCTCTTCTTGGTTGAGGGGGGCCGGCTGCTCCAGGTAGTAGATACTGCCAGGGGGCGCGGCAAAAACTTGGGGGGCGGGCAGGCTCATCTGCCGCTGCTCTGGGGGGCGATCCACCCGCAGGCGTCCACTGATGGCAACGGGCTTGCCGGTGGCCACGCTCACCAAGGGGCCGGTGAGGGGATGGGCGGGGTGGGGAGTGGCCAATCGCCATTCCCACGGCCAGGCGCGGCAGAGGGAACGCCCGTCCACCTTTTTGATGAACACACCTGGGGTCACCAAGTAGGCCAAAGCGCGTCCGGCTTGGCAAAAGGCGGCCTGAGAAAGGTCCTGCAACTGCTGCCACTGCTCCTGCAGCTTCGGACAGGGGGCCAGCAAAGCGCAGTGGCCTTCTCCCCCCAGCCGCAGCACTGCTTCCTGAGTAAGGGGTAGGGGATCCCAGGCTTCGCGATCGGGATCCCAGCACTCGATGGAAAGGGCCAAACTCCAGCCCGGCTGAAGGCGGATGCAGGTCTCCACAAAGTAGCCATCGGCTTCTCGCACTTGCCGCTTGCTCACCTGCAGGGTGTTGTGGGGCCGTACTTCATACTTCAACGGCGGCTTGACGGCCTGGCTGAGATCCCAGCCTTTGCCTTCCAGCGCCTTTTGCACCACCTCGAAGGGCAGGTAGCCTCCTGTTTTTTTCTTCTTGCTGCTCTGGCTGCGTTCGGGTTCCTCCTCTGCTGGCCTCAGGGACACCAACGGGGCTGGCCGGGTGGGATCCCAGTGGCAATGGAAGTAGGGATCCCTCTCGTCCAACCAAGGAACGGGAACAAGGGGGAATCCGTCTTCCAGGTGCAAAGGGGCAGGGAAATAGAGCCTTTCGTCGTGGCAGAGAAAGGGGCCCCGCAGCCGCAGCGTCAAGGGCTGGCCCAGGTAAGCCTGGATAGCACCAGCAAGGGTATGGCCGCTAGGGGGAAAGCTGCTGTTGGCCCAGGCCCGCTCTCCCGGCGCAAAGGGCTTAGCATCTCGAAACATCCACACATCCAAGGGTGATAGGGTAAACCAACTCATCGGCCGTTCCTCCCCAATTTCACGGTGCGGTTGCGCAGCACAAAAGCTGCCAACTTGAACCAGTTTTTGATCTCCAGATCCCACTCCTGGGGCTGGGCGGGTAGGCTGTGCTGCCAAAAATGCTGGATAAACTCCACAAGCTTGTTCTGGAAGTGCTCTTTCTGCTCCGATTCCTGTTTGAAGAGATCCCGGCGGCTGCAAAAGAGCGTGGCCCAGGCTGGCACCGCCTCTGGGCTGGGGGCAGGATGTTGCTCCCACAGTTGGGCTGCCTGCTCAAACAAGGAGCTTTGATCCTGCTGCTGGCCCATGAGCTTCCAGTCAAAATCAAGGAGGTCTTTCCACTTGTCGAACGTGTCGAATTTGCAGGTGCTCACCAGTTGGTTGCCATTGGCAAACAGCACCCGCACCTGCACGCTGTCTTTGGGGCAGCCATGGGCATAGAGGTGGCCCTTGGCTTCTTCTTCCGCCTGCCAAAGGTTTTCCAGGGCAATGGCCAGAGGCACCGAGTGATGGGCAATCACCACGCCGAAGCTGATGGTGGCTGCGGATCCCAGGGTAAAGAGGGGGCGCCGGCTCAAACCTTCGGGAGGCCGCCCTTTTTTCCACTGCCAGTAGTCCCCCAGGTTCTCAAACTCCCGCCAGTCATCCTCTCCCCCCCGGAAACACTGGCGAATATCCCACAGCCAGCCATCCCACTCCCAGAGGTTGGTGTAGGCCAAAACGTCGTCCCCACCGGCGTAGATGAGCTTGCCTGCATAGCGTTGCTCTGTTAGGTAGGGCACCAACTGGCCGGAAAAATCCAGCAGGGCGCGGCTTAGGGCGCTGTGGGTGGCAGGCCCCATGCGCTTGCGGCTGTTTTTGACAAACTTCTGAAAAGCGTCTTTGACTTGCTCCAGCTCCTCCTTGTCCTTGCCAAAGACCTCGCCAATGGCTTCCGTTTGCCCGTTGGCCAGCCGCTGTAGGGGTTGAGGCAGATAGTCGTAGTAGGATTTCATCTTCTTGCCCCTGAGCCATTTGCCCATGTCGTCCCCATCCCCGGCAGCCAGCACGTACCAACTGGCGGGGTTAACGCTGGGGTAGTAGCGGCCTAGAAGCGTCTCGATGTCCTGCCGGTAGCTTCTTTGCGTTTCCTCGTCCAGCTCCAGGTCTTCCACCAGCCAACCAGCATTGAGCAGACGGGGATGGTAGCGCAGGTTCTGCCGGTCGGCCCACGGGATCCCCCATTTGCCCCGCATTTCCCGCAGCACCCCTCTGACCTCCGGGTAGCGGGCCTCCACTGCCTGACAGGCCTGCTCGAAGTGCTCTCGTTCCCGTCGCCCTTGGGTTTTGAGGTAGCCGGCTACGCCAGCGGTGAGATCCGGGTAGGAAGCGGCAATCTGGTCTTCAATCTGGTCTTCATCCAGCTCGCGGAAGAGCTCCGGCAGCACTTTGTACAAGCCCCGCTTGAGGGTTTCGGTGGCATTGAGCTGTTCCCGGCCATCGAAGAGCCCGGCCTGCCGTTGCCAAAGCCGCCGACTCTCCCCTTCTGTTATCCACCCCTGCCGCGGTGAGGGATGCACCACCGGCCCCAAGCCCGAAACGGTGCTGCGCGGCCCAAACGCAACGGGGAGCTGCCAATCGCGGGCCTGCTTACAAGCGGCTTGTAGCCGCCGACTTTGCTCCACTGCGGCTGCCCACCAAGATCCCACGTTGAGTCCGGCCTTGTATTGGCGGCGCTGTTGTCTTTGGGGATCCCAAAAGCTAGCCCGCAGAAACTCCAGCTCCTCATCAGCAAAGAGCTTTTGCTTAGCCCCCAGGTGATAGGTGCGGTTTTGGGCACTGACCCAGGGATCCGCATCAATGGAAACCTGAGGGGGCTTGAGGATGCCGGTATCCTTGAGAGAGTGAGCCGGGGATCCCAAGGGCACGGCTGCCCAGTAGTGCTGCCACTGGTGCTCTAGCCACCCTCCCCAGGAGGGATCCTCTGGGTGCAACTGCCTCAGCCAGCGGCGATCCGCCTGCAGGTGATCCAGCACCCTCTGGGCCAACTGCTTCCATTCTTCCTTGAGGGTCTGCTGCGCCATCTGCATGGCCGCTTGCACCCGGTCTTCCGGCAACAGCAGCAGGAGCACGTTGGGAAAACCGGCGGTGAGCAGGGCGTTAGGCGAAGGCTGAGGGATCCATTCTTCAAATTCGGGGTACTTCTCCCGCAGCCAGTAGTCGATTAATGGCTGGCCATAGAGGCTGGGGTAGAGTAGGCAGTCGGGACCGTATTTTTCAGCTAGTCGCCAACTTATGCGAGCAGAAAGGTAGTGCAGCAGCCAGGAGCCAGCCCAGAAGTCTCGCATTTTGCGGCTGGCTTTGATCAGCTCCTGGATGGGGTTGAAGGTAAAGCTCACCAAGAAGGGACGCGCGAACTTGGGCTCGTCGTAGCCGGCCAAACATCCGGCCAAGGCTGCGGTGACGCTGGCGTGGCTCCACAGGGATCCGTCTGGAAGCCGGGTTTCTGCCGGCAATAGCAGCAAGCTCTCATCCCCAAACTCCTGACAAATGGCCTGGGGAAAGCACCGCCAAAACCACCAAAACACTTTTTGGGGATCCTCCTCTTGCCAAACCCAATCGGGGATGGCGCTCTCCTCCCGTTCCATCAGGTAGTCTGCACGGGAGCGGGCATCCTTGAGGGCTTGGTGTTGGTCATCGGCCAATTGCCAAAAGCGCTTGCGCCCCGAGAGCAGATGGCTCATCTCCAGTCCAGAGCCTAACCCCTGGCCGCGATCCTCAACCTGGTAGTCGATGGCTACAGGCAAATGGCCAATGGCAGCGCGGTCGCTGGCCGAGGCGATGAGATCGGCATCGCCTATGGGAGGGGATCCCTCGGCTTTGGGAGAAGACCATCCCTGCATCGCTGCCAGTTTGGCCCACGGCCCTTCCTTGGAGCGGCCAGTCCTGTCGTGTAGGGCTTTGAGGGCGGGATCATGTAACAGACCCCAGAGCTTAGCTTGCCAGTAGTAAGACATGGTGTTTTCGCTGGAGAAACAGAACAGTTAGGAACTCCTCGAACAAGGAACAAAACCCCGGTAGCCACCCGATGTCGTGGCTACAGAAGCTACAAAACAAAATCGATCTGATCCCGGCCAGCCCTCAGTTTTCTTCAGTATTTCTCAATAGCCGTTGTTTGACCAAAAACCCAGAACCTGAGGGCGAACCGATGTCTTTAGCCTACGGAGAAGTGGAAAGATCCCCTTCCAACTTCCCTTCTGCCCAGGTCAATTTGGGAAACAGCTCTTCCAGGCCAGGCAGCAGGTCTTGCAAAACAAAGCTTTCTAGAGCTTCGCTGTTCAAAGGGTTTGGATTCATCTGCACATGGGCAACATCGTTGCGGTACTGGCTGAGGCGAGACCAGAGGTTGGCGAGTTTCTGCACATCGGGAACATGGGCAGCAATGTCAGGAGGCGCCTGGGGCTGGTCTTCCCGTGGAATGAGGGATCCCAGTTGGTGTTCGATCTCCTGCCGCGCTTCCCGCTGGCGGTAGTTGGGCAGCCCCTCACACAAGCAGAGGGCCGAGATCACCCACTCCCGAGCTAAGAGAATTGCCTGCGTGGTGAAGCGTTTCTCCACATACCAGCGCAGCAGTTGAAATTGCTTTTGAACTTGAGCCTTGGCATCCGTAGCTCTGTCTGCTGGCAAAGCCAGTTGGCTGTAGCTGTCTTGAATGCTTTGCAACAGCAAGCCAAAGGGCTTGGCAAATTGGCCCACCTCTTCTGCCAACTCCTGGGTGGAGTGCCTTTGCAACCTAAGCAAGTCATCCTCCAAAAGGCTGACCGGTCTTACCAGCTCCAGGGAACGAGAGATATTGCGGATGGCTTGGCCAAAGTTCTGCAGCCGGATGGGCTTGGGATCCCTTTTGCCGAGCTTTGGTTGGCGGTAAAAGTCCCGTTGAACTGTATCCAAAAGTTGGCCCAACTCCAAGGCCGAGCCGGTGCTGATGAATTTGTCGGTAGCCGTCAGCCAATCCAAAAGACGAAGGGCGGGGGTGAGATCGATGATGGGTGTTTCCTGCTGGTCTTTGAGATAGAGACCGTAGTACAGCCCCTGAATATTTACATTCTTGGCCTTGCGCAAAAGGGCGGCTCCCAAGAGCACCAGTACGGGGATGGAGCGAAAGGCGTGGGTGATATCGAAAACCAGCCGCGTATGGGGCTCGATGCTATCGACCAGCACATCGAAGATCTCCCAGGTCTCTGCCTCGGTTTTCCCTTCAGGAATGGCCTTGGCAATTTTCTCCACGTGGGGGGGTAGGCAGTCCTGTAGATGCCTCCAATGGGTGTCATGTGCTTCTTGGGTTAGCAGCACAATCACCCTCTCGATGTCAAAGAGCTGACAGAGGGCTTTGGCAACATAACGGGTTCTATCGGCTTTCCGCTCCCCAAAAACATACACCGTCTCGCTGTAGGGGCTGGTGCCTAGAGTGGTCAAAAGGGTATTAGCCATAGGGATCCTCTCGATGACGGCTTTCAAGCATTGAAGCACGGGCATCTTCAAGCTACTGCAGCTTGGAAGCCCCCCCTTCTCAAGTTGCCTGGAGAGGGTTCTGGGTTGAATGTTGCCCTATCCTCTCCCGAAAAGTGGCATCCTCTGCTCAGCCGGTGCCAGAAAGATGGGGATCTCTACCCCCAAAATTGAGTGGAGCCATCTTGCCGCTGGATTTGGATCCCTGCTCGACAACTGTTTCAAAACGGTGAAGGTGGGGGATGTCAGAGCTAGCCTAGACAGAGATTCGGCCATCCTAAACAACGGGGATCCTGTGATGCTATCGACTCCAGAGTTGTCCATTTCAGGTCAAAAGCTAACTCCCGAACAGTTTCTGGCCTTGCCGGAGGGGGATATTGTCTATGAGCTAGTCGATGGGCGGGCCGTCTCCAAAAACGAACCCATGTCGCCAAAACGCTTCCATGCTCGTCTCCAACCGGTGTTGTGGCAAATTTTGGAGGACTGGTGCTCTAGCCCTGAGTGTCCTAAGCCTGGGTCAGCACATACTGAGTGGGCAGTTGTTCTGACACGAAAAGCGGAACCCTGGATCCCGATTCCCGACCTCACCTACATCTCCAACGAGCGGTTGCCGGTTGAGGCCATGACCGATGAACCTTGTTTTGCCATTCCCGAGTTGGTGATCGAGATCCTTTCTCCTGGCCAGAGTTTTGGAGCCATAGCTCAGAAGGCAACCGATTATCTAGAAGCTGGGATCCCCAGGGTTTGGGTTGTGGATCCCCAAGCCAAGAGCATCACGGTCTTCTATCCCGATGCCCCGCCGCGCACCTTTACGGGATCTCAAGCCATTCAAGATGATTTCCTGCCGGGTCTAAAGGTGATCCCTCAAGATGTATTCGCTCAAGCCCGGATCCCTTAGGAGGTACCTAGCGAGCCCACGATAATCAGAGTTAGTTCCAGAAAGAGGGCATCCGGCAGACTCCACGGTCATGGACACGATGTCCACGGTCACGGAATGATTTTCCTCTGATTGCCGTAAGGCG
>NZ_JANSHV010000289.1:0-771 GCF_047461775.1 Synechococcus sp. R6-5 | reverse complement strand
CACTTTAGGGGCGGACAGAACAGGCGTGTCACATGCATGCTGTTTCCTTAGGCTGCGACCCGCAGGCGCTCACGCTTGCCGACCCGGCCAGTGCAGTGCACCGGGGTGGCGGCGGGTCGGGCGGACTGCCAACACTCGGTCGACCAATTTGGTGCATCGAAGCGGACCAACTCCCAGGTGATGGCCGGCGGCTCGTCCTGCCAGAGCCGCTGCCAGAGCCGGTCGCGCCCCAAGCGAAACAGGCTGTCACGGGCGTGCCAGGGACGCCGCCGCCCCGCGCGGGGCGGCTGATTCAGGATGGTCTGGGCGGCCTCCTCCCCCAGACAGAGCGTGATCAGCGTCGCCAGCGCCAGCACCAACACCAGCACCGACTGATGGGCCACGTCCCGCACCTGGCTGGCCTCCCAGTGCCAGCCGCTGGTCTTCCAGTCGCGGAACAAGGCCGCGATTGCCGCCCGTCGCCGATACTGACGCACCAGATCCCAGGCGGGCGGCAGATTACTCACCAGCAGGAGCGGTTCTGGACAGCCGACCCGCCAGTAGGCCACCACGCTGACGGGGCGCCAGCCCTGCTTCTTGAAGGCCTGGCCGCGCCCGCACCAGCGCGTGCCGGCCTGTGGGATCAGGGTGCTGAAGGCCTGCATCCGGCCGTCGTCGTGGCGCAGACAGGTCTGGCGCTGGGCGCGCACCAGATACTGCCAGCCGTGAGCCGCCACCAGGTCCGTGAAGGCCGGGCAGCCGAAGGCACGGTCGGCCAGCACCGTCACGGAC
>NZ_JANSHV010000288.1:0-572 GCF_047461775.1 Synechococcus sp. R6-5 | reverse complement strand
TTTCGCGGTAGCGGGACGGAGTCCTTTGGAGAGGATCCGCAACATCCCCAGGTGCGCTATGTGAACGCGGAGCGGGATCGATTTGAGGTGGCCTTGGCTCAGGCCGTGCTGGCCCAGGGGATCCCTGTTTTAGGCATTTGCCGGGGGATGCAATTGTTAAATGTGGTCAGTGGCGGCAAGCTGTTCGCGGTAGCGGGACGGAGTCCTTTCCCCCATGTGCCTGATGTGTACGACGAGCTGGATCACTTCAACCCCGCTGATCGCGGTAGCGGGACGGAGTCCTTGCGGGCATGAAAGATGTCTTGGTACTCAAATACGCTGGTTAGGCTGAGGCTTTGCCAGGGCGGGATCCCTCTGCGGCAGCTCAACACCCCAGTAGCCAGCAGAAAGCTGCCCCATGCTAGGCTCTAGGCGGTGCTGCCCTAGTCGGCAAGGGGGGACTTGAAGGATATGAAAAAAAGGGTGGGCAGGGTAGTTTTCGCAAGTGCTTTAACTTTTTTTGCCAGTTCAATTCTTCTGAGAGCATGACTCTAGTCAATAATAGGCTCAACTATACTGAAAATAATGTATAA
>NZ_JANSHV010000287.1:0-882 GCF_047461775.1 Synechococcus sp. R6-5 | reverse complement strand
GCAGGCATTACGCAACTTGGAGCAAGCCTTTAAGCGCTGGCGGAGTGGGCAAGGCGGTTTTCCTCGCTTCAAACGCAAGGGGGTGCGAGACAGCTTTTACTTGGAAGGTAGTATCCGCATCTCTGGCGACCGCATCAAGGTGCCTGTCTTTGGTTGGCTGCGCTGTGCGGAGCTGCTCCCCACTGCCACACCCAAGAACGTGGTCATTAGTCTTCGCGCTGGACATTGGTATGTCTCCTTCAAGTATGAAGCTCCGGCGCCTCAGGTGGAGAAGACTGGGGAAGTTGTGGGAGTAGACTTAGGTATCAATCGCTTGGCCACCTGTTCCGACGGGGAAGTATTCGAGAATCCAAAGCCCTACCGCAAAGCGAAGAAGCGTCTGGCCAGACTACAACAGCGACTGAGTCGCAAGCAGAAGGGATCCGCTAACCGTAAGAAGGCGGTGGTGCAGTTAGGCAAGGCCCATAAGCGGGTAGCAGACATTCGGCAAGACAATCTGCACAAGCTAACGACTTACCTGGCCAAGAAGTATCGGGTGGTGGTGATTGAGGGCTTGCAGGTGAAGAACCTGCTCAAGAACCGCAAGCTGGCAGGAGCGCTGTCAGACTGTGGGTTCTACGAGTTTCGGCGACAGCTAGAGTATAAGGCCCGGCTCTACGGCTGTCAGGTGGTGGTGGCGGATAGGTTTTATCCGTCCAGCCAACTGTGTTCAGGGTGTGGGCACCGACAGAAGATGCCACTGCAGGAAAGGGTGTTTTGCTGCCCGTGTTGTGGTCTGGAGCTAGACCGCGACTTGAATGCAGCCCTAAACCTGTTGCGGTGGTACAGAACTACCCCAAGCTCTGGGGGAAGTGACGCCTGTGGAGACTCCTCTGGCGGGGT
>NZ_JANSHV010000286.1:0-788 GCF_047461775.1 Synechococcus sp. R6-5 | reverse complement strand
CGATTGGACTCCGTCCCGCTAACGCGATCGGCATCCGCTGCTTCGGTGGCATGTCCATCATGTTCCCGAAAACTTTTGTTACCCTCGAAAAAGGTTACGCCTGCTGGGCAAACAGCTCAGCAGCCTTAGCTGAGCCCTAGTCCGTAGTTAGCAACACCAGCAAGGGATCCCGGTGAGCATGGTTTCCGCACTCTCCAGCCCAGTCCAGCCCTCGATGCCGGAGGCGGCATTTCCTCTGCCAGAGCCACCGGATATTAGTGACCTGGTCATCGAGGACGATGAGCCTGTGGACAGCATTCACTCGGAGAAGCTGCAGCGCCTGCTCACCGGTGCCCTCTACACCTCATTCCAGCCCAAGGCCAAAGACACCGGGGAACCGATCCCCTTTTTGGCCACGGCCAATGTCGGTCTGTTCTATGCCCTCAAACTGCCTCCCCTGATGCCCGATGTGACGCTCAGCCTGGAGGTGGCTCCCCCCGCCAGCTTTGAGCGCAAGGAAGATCGCACCTACCTGGTCTGGGAGATGGGTAAGCCGCCGGATGTGGTCATTGAGATTGTCTCCAAGCGCAAAGGGGAAGAGCTGGGCCGCAAACGCAAAGACTATGCCCGCGCCGGCGTCAGCTACTACGCGGTCTACGATCGCACAGCGGGCGTAGCCTCTCCCTTGCGGCAACCAAGGGAACTGCAGGGATCCCCTCTGGCCCTTTTTCAGCGGCGGGGAGGTGAGTTTGTCCCCTTCGCGTCCACATGGCTGGAGGACAAAGGACTCCGTCCCGCTAACGCGAAAG
>NZ_JANSHV010000285.1:0-936 GCF_047461775.1 Synechococcus sp. R6-5 | reverse complement strand
TAAGAGACTGTCTTAAAACTTTCCCAGACGATATAATCGAGCATGAATAGTCGAGCAAGCTGCTACCCAAGCGATCTTTCGGACAATGAGTGGGCGATACTCGAACCGCTAATGCCCGAGCCCTCCTGCTTCACCCATAGACCAAGGGAACATAGCTGGCGAGAAATCCTCAACGGTATCTTCTACATCACTCGCTCTGGATGCTCCTGGCGCATGATGCCCAGCGATTTGCCACACTGGAAGACGGTCTATCACTACTTCAGGCTGTGGAAAAAGAGCGGATTCATCGAGCGACTCCATACCACCCTGCGGGAGAAGACCCGTGTCCAGGTAGGACGCAACCCCTACCCGACTGCGGGGAGTGTGGATAGCCAAAGTGTGAAGACCAGCGAAAAAGGGGGGTCAGGGGTTATGACGGGGGCAAGAAAATCAAGGGTCGCAAAAGGCACTTGATGGTGGATACCCAGGGTTTGGTGCTCAAAGTCAAGGTTCTGCCTGCTGACATCACCGATGCCGAAGGCGGGAAAGTGGTGCTACAGGCGGCTTGGGCAACCCAGAGAGACTTCTGTCATCTGTTTATTGACGGTGGCTACAAGCGCCAGTTCGAGGAGTGGGTCAGGCGAACTTTAGGCTGGACGGTGCAGGTCATGCAGCGACCCGATGCCAACTTTCGCGGTATCTGGTGGCCCGATGAAAAACCCATCCCTGATGACTTAGCCGAGGAGCTACTCAAGAAGACCCGAGGGCATCGTGGCTTTGTGGTCATCCCCAGGAGGTGGGTAGTGGAGCGCACCTTTGCCTGGCTAAGTTTCAATCGTAGGCTCAATCGGGACTACGAGTTCCTGCCCGAAACCTCAGAAACCTTTATCTACACGGCGATGATCCGACTTATGGTCAGAAGATTGGCTTCCTAGACGGTTTTAAGACAGTCTCTAA
>NZ_JANSHV010000284.1:0-5146 GCF_047461775.1 Synechococcus sp. R6-5 | reverse complement strand
GCCGCAGGTGTTGCTGTTGGATGAGCCCACCACCTTTTTGGATCTGCGCCACCAACTGGAGCTGCTGGAGCTGTTGCAACGGCTGAAGCAGGAGCAGGGCCTGACGGTAGTTACGGTGCTGCACGACCTGAATTTGGCCATTCGCTACAGCGAGCAGATTGCCTTGCTGGGATCCGGCCAGATGCAGGCCCTGGGGTCTCCCTTGGCGGTGTTGACCCCCAGCCGGGTGCGACAGGTGTTTGGCCTGGAGGTGGAGTGGATCTCGACTCCGGTAGGGCCACAGCTTTGCCCCCTGCGCAGCACAGCTCCAGCGGCAGCAAGGCTCCTCTCCCTGCCGGTGTCAGGGTGCTGAGGGAGGGTTTGTCCGGTTTTGCAGTGAGTTTTTCCTGGGGTGGATTTGAGGAGTCTGAGAGGTTATGCGCATGAACGGTCGTTGGTGGCGGGTGGTGAGTTTGGGGTTGAGTTTGGGAGTGGGCTGGGGATCCCTGTCCCAGGCTCAGCCCAATGCCCGGATCCCTGATTCGACAACTCCGCCGCTGTTGGCCCAGGCCACCCCTGCACCGACCACCCTGCCAGAGCAGATTAGGGAGCTGGAGGCGCAAATCGAAGCTGCCCGCCAGCGGGGGGATCAGGCAGAGGTGGAGCGGCTACAGGCCGAACTTCGGGCTCTCCAGCAGGAAGGCACGCCGATCTTTAACCTGCAACAGGTCACCGTAACCGGTACTCGCACCGAGCGCACCCTAGCCGACTCGCCCGCCAGCATTACCGTCATCGACCGGGAGCGGTTGCGGCGGGAGCTGGTTCAAAACATTCAGGATCTGGTGCGCTACGAGCCGGGGGTAAGCGTGCGGCGCAGCGTTCGCTACGGCCTGCAGGACTTCAACATCCGCGGCCTCGACGCCAACCGGGTGCTGATCCAGGTGGATGGGATCCGCCAGCCGGAGCGATTTTCCTTCGGCCCCTTCACCATTGGCCGGGATACCTTTGAGCTGGAGACCCTGAAAACTGTAGAAATTATCCGCGGCCCCGCCTCCACCCTCTACGGCAGCGACGCGCTGGGGGGTGTGGTGACCTATACCACCCTGGATCCAGCCGATCTGCTGGGGGAACGGGACAGCCATGTGGGCCTGTCCAGCCAGTACGACAGCAAAAACCAAGGGTACGTCAACACCCTCAGCTTGGCGGGTCGGCAGGATAACTTAGAGGCCCTGCTCATCTACACTCGCCGCGACGCCAGAGAGCCGGATATCCAGGCGGATCCCAGTTTCAAGGATCGGCAGACGGTGGAGGGAGACAATGTTCTGGCCAAGCTGGTCTATCGCTTCAGTCCCTTTGACAGCCTCACCCTGACGGCGGAATACTTCCACAACCGCACCACCACCACCTTTTCGCCCCGCAACCTGGATCCCGGCATCCGCTTTTTCAGGGAGACCATTGAGACCGAGCGCAGCCGCCTCAGCTTGGAATATCGCTACGCCAACCCCGATACCCCCGCTTTTGAGCTGGCCACCGTCCAGATCTACTACCAGCCGGCCCGCACCCAGGAGCCCAGCGTGGAAGAACGCACCCTCACGGTACAAGGTCGGCCCGTGCCTGTGCGTCGGGATACCTTCAACGAGCTGGTCAGCAACATTCTGGGAGCCAGCGTACAGGCCCAGAGCCGCTTCCAAACCGGGGATCTCTCCCACCGCTTGGTGTATGGAATGGAGATCTCCACCACCCGCAACGAACGTCCCCGCAACCGCTTCCAAACCAACCTGCTGACCGGGGCAGTCACCCAAAACATCCCCCCGGACACTTTTCCCACCAAAGATTTTCCCGACTCCGATACCGTGCGCTTTGGGCTGTATTTGCAAGATGAGATCGACTTTGGGGGCGGCAACTTTACCCTCATCCCCGGCATCCGCTACGACACCTACCGCCTCACCCCCAGCCCTGACGAAGCCTTCTTGAAAAGTGGGGCAGAAGCCGCCAGCCTGTTTGCCGATGCCATTTCTCCCAAGGTGGGCCTGGTGTGGAGGATTAATCCCAACCTCACCTTTACGGCCCAGCACAACACCGGTTTTCGGGCCCCTCAGTACAACGAAATCAACAGCGGCTTCACCAACCTGGTCAGCCCCTTCTTCCGCTACCGCACCCTTTCCAATCCCAACTTGCGACCGGAAACCAGCCAAGGCTTTGAAGTGGGGTTGCGGGGGATCTACCCCCAGGCCAGCTTTAGCTTGGCCGCCTACTACAACACCTACAACGACTTTATCGAGGCTTTCCGGGAGGTGGGATCCGAGCCTTCACCCCCCGGCCCGCCAGGGAGCCCGCCACCTCCACCGGTGACTCTCTTTCAGAGCCAGAACGTCAGTCGGGCCCGCATCTATGGTGTAGAAGCCACCGGGCAGTACTTCTTCAGCCCCGATTTGACCGGCTGGAGCCTCAATGGCAGCTTTGCCTGGGCGGTGGGGGATAACCTCACCGAAAACAAACCCCTCCTTTCCATTGAGCCACTGACGGCAGTACTGGGACTGCACTACGACGATCCCAGCCAGATCTGGGGAGCCAGGTTGGTGGCCACGCTGGTGGCGGATCCCCGCGACCCGCAACGGGAGGTAGTGCAACCGAACCCCAACGCTCCACCTCGAATTCCGTTTGTGCCCAAGGGCTACACCGTGGTGGATCTGCTGGGCTACTACAACCTGGACGACAACTGGCAATTGAATTTCGGGGTGTTCAATCTCTTTGATGAAAAGTATTTTCTCTACTCCGAAACCCGCTCTCTCTTTGTCGGCCCTGAAGTGGAACGGCGGGCCCAGCCGGGACGGCATGCTGCGCTCAGTTTTTCCACCCGGTTTTAGGGGCCAAGACCTGAGGCCGTGTTTACTCTGGATCCTGCTCTAACCGATGCTTGCCGAGCCACCTGCCCGCACCCCCAAGGGATCCCTCTCTCTTCTTCGGAAGTCCTGTCCCCAGCTTTTGTGGCGACTGCAGGGGTGGTATTGGCAGCAGGCGGGCATGGCCTGGGAGGCGGGGCTGGCTTGGTTGGCGTTGTGGCTTTGGGCTGGCGCAAGAGAGAGCGGCTGGCTGGAGTGTGCCGAGGAGCTGCTGCAAGAGGCTTGGGTGGCCGGCTATAGCTGGGCTGCCCTCTGGACAGCTTGCCAGGAGGGGGAAGATCCGCCGGGGACCGTCCTCCACCTGCGAGCCAGGGATCCCCGACCGCTGCGCCGGGAGGGGTTGATTTCCCTCCTCTTGCACCTGATGGCGCTGCTGGGGCTGGCTTGGTGGGGATCCCGGCCTTTATCAGACGCAGAACTCCGGATCCCAGTCACGCTTTTGCTGGAGGATCCCGAGCCACAGTTGCTCGAACCGGATTCAGAATCCATAGAATCTCTCCCACCAGAGCCAACAGCAGAGCCGCCCGGCCCGGCCCCGGAATCGCCCCCTGCAGACGATCTATCCCCACCGGAGCCTGTGCCCCAAGAGATCGAGATGCCAGCCATCCCGGAGGCTGAATCTTTGCTGGCCCTGCAAACTCCGACCCCTACGCCTCCACCGACCCCTACACCCATTCCCACGGCAAAGCCAGAACCCACCCCTACTCCTCCACTGACCCCATTACCGACAGCCACCCCGCAACCCACTCCTCCGCCACAACAGCCCACCCCAACTCCGGCGGTTACCCCCACCTCTACAGCGACTCCACTCACCTCCGCCCCGGTTACCTCAAGCACCTCTCTGCCCCGCTTTACCCCCTTGATCCAAGGGATCCGTTCCAGCGTAAAGACTGCCGCCGCTCCGCCTTCCCCCGGCAGCGAGAGCAGATTGGGGCCAAGGGATCCTGAAACTGGGACACCTGGCGGTATAGGTGCAGCCCAACCCCATTCCTCTGCCCCAACACCTGCCACCCCCAGTTCCTCCCCACCGACAGTGGCTGCCAACCCCCAGCCGGACATCCTGGCCCGCCCGATCCCCGGTCGCAATCCTCCGCCCCCCTACCCTCCTCAAGCTCGCCGTCTCGGCCAACAGGGGCAGGTGCTGCTGCGGGCCAAGGTCAATGCCCAGGGGCAGGTGCAGCAGGTGGAGATCGTCTCTTCCAGTGGGTTTCCCGCCCTGGATAGGGCAGCGCAGGAGGCGGTGCAGCGGTGGGAATTCAGCCCGGCCTTGAGAAACAACGCCCCCATCGAGTCTTGGGTGGTGGTGCCCATCCAGTTCACCCTCAATTGACTGTTTTGGAACTGTTTTGGAGATCGTCCATGCCGTCTTGTCTTTCTCGCCGTCAACTCCTTGTCTTGGGCCTGGCCAGCCTGGGGGTTTGGGGAATGGGTCGCTTGGCCCGCGCCCAAAGCCAGATCCCGCCAGCTCCGGTTCGGCGAGTGGCCAGCCTCACCACCTTGACAGCCGATATTCTCTATCGCCTGGCTCCGGACAAGCTGGTGGGGATCCCGTCCGGGCGCTTGTTGGAGGCGGATCCCCGCTTTCAGGGCATAACTCGGCTGGGGCTGGGCAACCAACCTAACCTGGAGCAAATCGTGGCCCTGCAACCGGACTGGGTGGTGGGGGCCAGTGGCTTTCACACGGCTTTGGCAGAACGATTGCAGGCATTGGGGATCCCCACCTATCTCACGCAGGTGGACAGTTGGGCTGCCCTGGAAGCAACCATCGCCACTCTGGCTGCTGCCTTGGGGGCGGATCCGGATCCCTTGCTGCGGGAGTACGGATCGCTTTTGCCCCAGGAGCTGCCCCCAGTTCGCCCCAAAACCCTGCTTTTGGTGGGCACCCAGCCGATTCTCTCTCCCAACCGGCAAAGCTGGGCCGGGGATCTGCTGGAGCGCTTTGGCGCCGATAACCTGACGGCTGCCCTGCAAAGCCAAGGGCAATTTCGCGGCTATGTCACCCTTGCGGCAGAGCGCATCCTGGAAGCCAACCCCGAGGTTTTGTTGGTGGTCAACCCGGAGGCGGCGGATCCCTTGGCGTTTTTCCGTTCCCGCCCCTTTTGGAATCGGTTGCAAGCCGTCCAAACTGGGAAAGTTTATGGATTTGACTACTACGGCTTGGTCAATCCCGGTAGCTTGGAGAAAATCAGAGTTGCCTGCGAGCAGTTAGCCCGCATTTTTTGAACGGACTTGGAGTGTCTGATACATTTACGCTGAACACTGCT
>NZ_JANSHV010000283.1:0-3685 GCF_047461775.1 Synechococcus sp. R6-5 | reverse complement strand
CAGTGTTCAGCGTAAATGTATCAGCAACTGGATAACCTTAGCTGATCGTTATAGTCATTTTTAAACTAGATTGAGACACCCCCCAAGCATTCCACGCTGCTGCCCCTACTCCCAGCCTCGCTGCCAGAGGGAGAGGGGAGCTAGACGAAAATGTTTCATTCCCGTTTAACGAACCAGATCGAGTGTCACCGAACCAGATCGAGGAGCCAAGCAAAGTAGAAGCGGCTGCGAATGGTTTGTCGCTGCTGCACTTTCCAGCCCCATTCGGTTAATTGGCTCACCAAGGTCGCCTCTCGGTGTTGATAGGCGCGGGTGGTTTTGCTGGGGCCGGGGAAGAACTCTCCCACTTTCTTCAGCAGCGTCAGCCAGGGGGTTTTGGGGGCAAAACTGAAGATCAGGCGGGACCGAGCCAGGCGGGTCAGGTGCTTTAGCATGCGCAGGGCCTCGGCTTCAGGGTAGTGGATCATCACATCGAGGCAGATGACGACATCGTATTCCCCCGTCAATTCCTCCAGATCCGAGACCCAAAAGTGTGGGTTGTCTGTGGATCCCAACTCCATTTGCTGGCGGCGGCGTGCTTCGTTCACCATTTGTTCCGAGATGTCGCTGGCGAACACCTGTGCCCCCCTGGCGGCCAAGGGCAAGCTGAGGCTGCCCACCCCGCATCCGGCATCACAAATGCGTAAACCCGAGGGATCCCCCAACCACTGCAACACCGTCTCTACTGTGCGAGCATGGCCAAGGCGGATGTCTTTTTGGACGAAATTGACTTCTTCTTCACCATAAATGCGCCGCCAGCGCTCGAAGCCAACGGAGTTGAAGTAATCGCGGACAATGGTTTTCTCTTGCATAGAACTTCCAGCTAGGGATCCGGCGAGAGAAAAGAGGAACGCCCTGCTCTGTCGAGACCCGGCATTTCTTCGCCCATGCGCATCTCATTCTACCCCGAGCCCCCGTAGCCCTCTGCACGGTTGCTCTAGGATTGTATTAGAATTAGCCCGCACACCTTGGATGCTGCACCATGACCGAAGCTGAGATTGCCCAAGCGTTGCAGGCTCGGTTGGCTGCCCCGGTCAAAATCGCGGTCAAACGCCGCCAAGGTCATCTACACGTTCTTCTGAATCGATCCTCCTCGGCCCGAGTGGACTACCCCCATCTCATGGAACGGGTGCAGGCGGAGCTCAGAGTGTTGGGCTTGCCCGGCTTGGAGCAGGTCACGGTGTACGGGCGTGAGTCGGGACATTCTGAATACGAGTGGGAGCAAACGGCCCCCTTGTTGAACCCGCTGCTGGCCTCAGAAGAAACCACGGTTCTGTTGGAAAAAAAAGGCGACTTCTTGTTGCAGGATCTGACAGTTGTTGCCCCGGATTCGGTCAACTCAAAGCCTGAACCTGCGCCGGAGAATCCTGTCGGGAAAACCGACATAGGCAGCAGGTCCCGCATCTCCTGGGTGTGGCTGGGGGGAGCTGTACTGATTGTTGGAATTGGGGTGATTCTTTTGCTGGTTGCCCTTCTCTGAAAGAGCTGGGTAAAGGTTCTTGTTCTTGTCTTGGGAAAAGCCTCAGGGAGCGTTGCCGAGAGTCGCCGATGAACTTTGAGGGTGCCGGGATCCGGTCAATTGGGCTTTTTGCAAGGCATCCTGCAGCATCCGCTCCACCAACTCGGTGAACGTCCACCCCAGAGCTGCCGCCGCATCGGGACAGAGGGAAGTGGGGGTCATGCCGGGCAGTGTATTCACCTCCAACACCCAAGGATTTTCCTCGGGATCCACCCGCAGATCCACCCGCGCCAAGCCTTCGCACCCCAACACCCGATAGGCCCCTAGACCTGCAGCCTCACAGCGGGCCAACCCTGCCGGGCTGAGGGAACAGGGGATCAAATGCCGCGAGCCACCGGGTGCGTACTTGGCTTCGTAGTCGTAGAAGTCGCCTTGGGCGGGGATGATCTCAATGGCCGGAAGAACTTGGCCGGACAAGATCGAGAGGGTGATCTCCTTTCCGGGAACATAGCGCTCCAGAAAAATCCGCGACGAGACTGAGCGGGCCAACTCCAGCCCCTGAGCAAATGACCTCTCATCCCGGACAATGCTGATGCCCACCGTCGAGCCGTTGTTGCTGGGCTTAATCACCAGTGGGGATCCCAACTCTGCCGCACAGTCAGCCCAAGTGAGGGGGCTTTGGTCGTCCCAAACCTGCCAATCGGGGGTAGGGATCCCCGCGGCGCGAAAGATCTGCTTGGAGACCAGCTTATCCATGGCCAGAGCACTGGCCAGCGGCCCGGATCCCTGGTAGGGCAGGCCCAGCCAGTCCAGCATTCCCTGTACCACCCCATCCTCGCCACCAGGGCCATGCAAGGCAATCCAAACGAAGTCGCAGCCGGCTTGCCGTTCCTGCCAAAGGCGCAGAGGCAGATCCTCATCTGGGTCGATTACCTTGACCCGATGGCCCAGGTCCTCCAAAGCCCGTTTGCAGGCTTTACCCGTTACCCAAGAGACTTGACGTTCTGCCGAACGCCCCCCCGCCAAGACAACAATGTTCATGGCCTAACCCCAAAGCACTCCCCACCCTCAACAACCGGCACCAAGATACCAGCATACCTTCACCCTACTCTACGAAGGGGGCCGCCGGCGGCGCAAAAACTCGGGAATATCCAAGCCACCCGACATCGGAGGCTCAGGCTCCGGGGGCTGTCGAGGCGGCAGCTCAGGGCTCGTGGGGGTGGGCTTACGAACCCCTGACTTGTTGGAGGCAGAAACTTTGGTTGCAGCAGGGATGGCAGCCGCACGGGCTTTCTCATGGAAACCGGTGGCAATGACGGTGATGCGCACTTCCCCCTGCATGCGCTCGTCTTGGACGGTGCCGAAGATGATGTTGGCCTCGGGATCCACAGCTTCGGCGATGATCTCGGCAGCCACTGTGACTTCATGCAAGGACAAATCCGGCCCACCGGTAATGTTGAAGAGGACACCTTTGGCCCCTTCGATGGAGGTTTCCAAAAGCGGCGAAGATACAGCGGTAATGGCAGCCTCGCGGGCGCGAGATTTGCCGGATCCCATGCCAATTCCCATCAAGGCAGAGCCGGCATCGGCCATCACGCTGCGCACATCGGCAAAATCCACATTGATCATGCCGGGAATGAGAATGATATCCGAGATGCCCTGCACCCCCTGCCGCAGCACATCATCCGCAACGCGAAAAGCCTCTTGGACAGGGGTTTGCTCGGAGATCACCGAAAGCAACTTGTCATTGGGAATTACAATCAGGGTATCAACTGCCTCCCGCAGCGCTTGGATCCCTTCCTCGGCCTGCTTGCTGCGGCGTTTGCCCTCAAAGGAAAAAGGCCGTGTCACCACTCCCACCGTCAGGGCACCACTGGCTTTGGCAATTTGGGCGATGACGGGTGCTCCACCCGTGCCCGTGCCTCCCCCCATGCCGGCGGCAATGAAGACCAGATCTGCCCCTTTGATGGCTGCCGATATTTCTTCGCTGGATTCCTCTGCAGCTTTCTGGCCAATGGCCGGGTTACCACCTGCACCCAAGCCTCGAGTCAGCTTCTGCCCAATTTGCAAGCGGTTCACTGCCGAGGACTGGGCAAGGGCCTGCGCATCGGTGTTGACGCTCCAAAACTCAACGCCCACAAGGTTGCTGGCCGCCATCCGACTGACCGCGTTGCCACCCCCACCCCC
>NZ_JANSHV010000282.1:0-5170 GCF_047461775.1 Synechococcus sp. R6-5 | reverse complement strand
AAATGAAAGATCAACACAACCTAGTTTGGAATGACTATGATTTGTAATTTTTTACAGAAAGAGGCGTTTTTCAAAAGCTGAGCTGGCACTTGTTCTCTCGTTTTAACAAGTTGGCCAGAAACTTCTTAAGCTTTCTCTACTCTGTAGGGACGCTCTTCTGGATCCAGCTGATCCAGCTAGACCAGGGCATGGGGTAAGACTACTCCAAGATCCTATTCTCCCTCGGGGGGTGCTGCCGCCTCAGAATCCAAAATGGCCCCTGCTCCGTAAGAGTCAATATCGATGGCCTGGGATCCACCGGCAGCCAACAGAGCCATCAGGGATCCCAACTGCCACCACACCAAGCCTGCCGTGCTCAACACTAGGATCCCACCGACGCAGGCGGCCAAGGCCGTAGACAGGCCAAACACGTTCAGACACGCGGCCACAAACCCAGAGGTAAACAGGCAGCAGAGACTGTAGGTGAGGATCACCCCAGGAGTGCGGTAGCGAATTTGCGCTTGGCTATCCCGGTTAAGCTGCCAAAGGGCCACCTGGTATTCCAAATTGTCCTTGAAAATGATGCCAAAGATAACAGCAAAAAAGCTGAATAAGGCGATGGCAGAGTAAATGGGGGGATTGACGAAGGGATCAGAAAGGGATTCCATAGGGCTGACCTCGGTTTGGGATCCAAGTCCTTAGCTTAACACTTCTTAGCATCACAGAAGATGTCTAGCAGGTCAATGTCAACAACACAACCGATAACGCCAGACCCAGTTGGGGCATGATGAGAACTGGTCGGGTATCACCTCATCTGCAAAAGGGCTGTAATCTGAGATGGGGGCTAAGAGCAGTAGGATGTTCGACAAGGGGCTGTAGCTCAGATGGATAGAGCAAGCGCCTCCTAAGCGCTAGGTCGGCGGTTCAAGTCCGCCCAGTCCCGCTTCCTCAAGCCGCCAGACTCCTGCCTGGGCAGGTCAACGATAGAGGTTGCAGGAGTTGTGTAGGTTGTAGCCGGAGACCAAAACCTCTTGCTGGCGATCCCTAAGGCCGATGTCACAGCGCAGGGGATTCCCACCAGCAGCTGTGTAGGTGTGAGACTCCGTCATCCAACGCATGCCAGCTGGGCCAGGAGTGGGAGGAACAACTTCGGGGAGACGATAGTTGGGGGCTTGCCAGGGATCTTGCAGATAACGATCCCCGTGGATCCCTCCGAATTGAATATCGGCGTAGCTGGAAGGATAAACTGTAAAATCCATGCGGAAGATTTCTGAAGCGCGGCCAATGGTCGCCAAAGCTGTTTGGGCTTCAGCAACTCTGGAGCGGCGAATGTGGTTGAGCAGGTTGGGAATGGCCACCGCGCAGAGAGTACCGACAATCACAATGACCACCAGCAACTCGATCAATGTCATGCCACGAGGAGCTGCAGTGGCCAGACGAAAGAGGATTCTCCGGAGATACACTTCATGAGGGGAAAACCGACTCATAGCAGTTCCAGTCCCGCTTCGGGAGAAATCAGGCACTTAGCTAAACCCAAAGGAGCTTGCCCCAGTATTCCAGCCTTTCCTTGGTTTCAGGTTACCCTTTGCGGATCCAAAACTTTCCCTGTCAAATCACGCGAACTCCTGAATCCAAAACCTCACTGGCTATCAACTGTAGGTAAATTTTTTGTAAACTGGCTTCAAGTTTTAAGGCCAGATAAATCTGAGTTCACTGTGAACTGTTTTCGCGGCTGTCTATGGGGTGACACTGCCAGTTGCTACTGCCCCAAACTTTTATGTGTTACCCATTTTTGGAACAGCAACAGATGAATTTTTGCCTGTGGCTATCTCAATCCCATGGACGGGAATGTCAGACTTATGGTCATTTCGATTCAAACTGGGGCACTGACCCACGCCTAAAACCTTTACTTTCAGAGCGGCGGGAGCTTTGGCAGGATGAGTACGTCGTTCTCAGCCCCCTGTTGGGATGGGGCAATACCCCGATTAGCCCAAGATGTCTATACAGCGGCGAATCAATACCTCGCTCATGCGTTGGCGGTAAAAGGCGCTGGCCCGAAAATCCGCGATCCAGCCGTGGGCTTGCTCTGCCAAAAGTTGGGGAAGATGTTCTGGATCGGGCCGGGATCCCAGCCGCACCAGTTGTGGGGGTGAAAGGGCAGCATTGAGCCCGAAGCGATAATCGCCTGAGTCGGGATCGCGGGATCCAGTGACGATCACCAAGGCGGGATCCGTTTGGGTGATGCCGAGCCGCTGAAAGGTGCTGGGGCCGCGCAGCCGTTGGGCCGGGATCCAGATGGATCGCAAGGCTTCCCCCGGCTGCAGCAGAGTTTGTTGGGGGCCGGTTTGAAAGTCCTGAGCGGGGATGTGGCGCAGGGATCCCTGCAGATCGATCAGCGTGTAGGTGGCCTCAAGAGCGATCAACACGGGTGCTACGACACCGACACTCAGGGCCAGGCAGAGATTTCCCCCTATCGTTGCCAAGTGGGCCACCTTAAAAGAGGCCAAAGACGCCATTCCCTCGCACAGGGCGCGGATCCCCGGCCAATGGGGTGGCCAATCGTATTGCAACAGTTGCTGGAAGGTACAGGTTGCCCCCAGTTTTAACCCTTCTGCACTGATTTCCAGCTCGTTCCAGTCCAGAGGATGCAAATCGATCAGTCCCTGCAGGTGGGGTTGCGGCTGTGAGAAGAGCCAAGTCCCCCCGGCCAGCCAGTTCCAGCCGGGATCCCAGGCGGTCAAGTCCTCAAGCTGTTGGGGACGAATGTAAGTGTGCAGATGGTGCAGATCCATCGGTTCTCTCAGGCGCTGAAGGGAATCAAGGGGTTGTAGCTTCGCCCCAAAAACCCTGGGCAGGGATCCAGACTGCAGGCTTCAGGGGGCTAGAGAGCTTCCTGAAAGCATTGGGCGAGGGCCTGGCATAGCTCAGGGACAACATCAGCAGGCCAAAAACCTTCTCCGCGCCGGCCTTGATGCAATTGCACGTAGAGGCCCCAGGCGGTGGCGCTGCCGCTGGCAATCAACGTCAAAGCAGGGCAAGTCTGCTCCAGCGTAATGCCCTCCTCCGCCATCAGTTGGGAGGCGATGGCCTCCATATCCTGCTGCAGGCGCTGCACCCCCTGCACAAACGCTTGCCACTCCTCCTGAGTGAGCTCCAGCGCCCAGGCTTCTCCCCCCACCAGGGCAACAAAAGGGGAACGGGTGGGATCCCAGCCCAGCCTCCAGCCGGATCCCTTGTGCAAAGAGGGGCGGCGTCCCGCCGTGGCGATTGGGAACCCGTCGTCGGGAACAGACATGCGAGGAAAAGCATCCATGGTGCTCCGCACCGCTAACGCGACCACTGCAGGTGGGCCAGAAAAGATGCGGGTAAAATCGACAGGGTGTGTTTTAGGATAAAGCGGCCATGGCCAGTTGTCAGGCTCTCACTGCCAAACCCCGTCGGTTTTTAGGGGCTCCGTCCCGCTGGCGCAAACAGAGCACCCTCATTTCCGGCTTGGGCCTGTTGCTGGCGGCCTTAGCGCTCCATGCCGCCGACGCAACCGGAGTTCGTGAAGAGACCTTGGCCACGGCAGCCACCCCCGAAAACCCAATCCTGCATATAGGCATTGTGCAACGCTTTGGCCGTTCTGAGACGGATCAAGTGGAGCTGGCGGCGCCGACGGGATCCCTTCTCACCCTGGAATTCCCTCAAGCAGACGGCAGCACCCAGACCCAGCGAACGCCTCGGGTCAGCATCGGCATTGTCAATCGCGCCCTGACCACCCCGGAAACCGTATACCGTCTAATCCTCAGCAGCCACAAAAGTTTTGAGAGTGCCGAGGCCAACGCCAACCATTGGCAGTCTCTGGGCATCAGCACCGAGATCGCCCAGCCGCAAGAATGGCAGGTGTGGGCCAACCGCGCCTACACCCCGCAACAACTGATCCAGATTCAGCAGTATGCCCAGAAGGAAGGGATCCCCCATGTGCGGCTCGAGGTGCAGGAGCGACGCGAACGGGCGGAGCTGAGCTGGATCCATGAACACTTTCGCTACCACCGCACCCGCCTCAGGGTGACCTCTGATGCTGGCTATCTGCGGGTGAACGACCGCCACTACGCCGGCTCTATTACCATTCAGCCCAACGCCTACGGCAGCTACACCGTAGTCAACGCCGTGCCCCTGGAAACCTATTTGCGGGGGGTGGTGCCCCACGAGGTGGGGTCGGGGGCTCCCTTTGCCGCCATGGCTGCCCAGGCGATCCTGGCGCGCACCTACGCCCTCAAGAACCTCCACCGCTTTCAGGTTGACGATTATCAGCTCTGTGCCAATACCCACTGCCAGGTTTACAAGGGATTGACCGGAACCCACCCGCGGGCTGACGAGGCCATTCGCCAAACCAGTGGCCTGGTGCTCACCTACAATGGCGAGCTGGTGGATGCTGTCTATTCCTCTACCAATGGCGGCATCTCGGCGGCCTTTGAAGATGTTTGGGACGGGGATCCGCGCCCCTACCTACGCCCGCAAGCGGATATTGCCCATCGTGCTCCGCAGGGCGAGGAGCGCCATCAACCGGGTAAGCCCCTGGATTTGCGGCAGGAGAGCAGCTTCCAGGCGTTTTTGGCCCAACGAGAGGGCTTCAACGAAGCAGGAGTATCCCGCCTATTCCGCTGGGAGTTCTCCCTATCTTTGGAGGAGCTGAACACCCAGTTGCGGGCCGGCCAAGACTACCTAGGGATCCCGATGCCCACCTGGAGCAGCATCGCGGGGATGCAGATCCTGGAGCGCTCCGCCAGTGGCCGGGTGCAGGTGATGCAATTGGACTTGCAGACGGCAGAAGGGATCCGCTCGATTCTTTTGCGCAAGGATCAGGTACGCTTGGCTTTTCCTCGCCTGTACAGCACCCTGTTTCGGATAGAGCCTCTGAAACAAGGGGAGCGATTGGCAGGCTATCGCTTCATCGGTGGCGGCTTCGGCCATGGGGTGGGCCTGAGCCAGTATGGCTCCTATACCCTGGCTCGGCAGGGGTTTAACGCGGCACAAATCCTCGCTTTCTACTACCCCGGCACCACCTTGGCCCCGCTGGGATCCCTATCCTTGCAGTTGCCTGCCGCCTCAGCAGCCTACTCTATCCGCTAGAGGTTGGGTGAAAGTTATGGCCGTTCGCGACAGCGGGACAGAGCCTTTAGAAGAGCATGACTCTAGTCAATAATAA
>NZ_JANSHV010000281.1:0-3474 GCF_047461775.1 Synechococcus sp. R6-5 | reverse complement strand
AAGGACTCCGTCCCGCTGGCGCGATCAGGAGCCCAGGCGTCTTACCCTAAACTGAAGCAACTATATTTGACGAATATTTGACGGAGAGTGGATGGAGAGGGTGTCCCTGTGGAGAAAGGTTCAAACAAACGCTTTAACTGCCATAGTAGTTGATGGCTAAAGCTCCCACCAGAGTAAGCTGAAAGACCAAGATCACGAAGTAGAAAATGGCGCGGGGCTTGAACAGAGTGAGCATCAAGCCTATGGCTTTCAAGTCTACTATCGGCCCAAACACCATAAAAGCCAACAGGGATCCCGGCGTGAAGGTGGCGGCAAAGGAGAGGGCGAAAAAGGCATCCACCGTCGAGCAGATGGAGATGATCCCGGCCAGGGCCATCATGATCAGGATTGAGAGCAATGCATCTTGGCCATAATCCAGCACAAACGAACGCGGGATCACCGTTTGAATCAGGGCGGCCATCGCCGAGCCCAAGATGAGCACGGATCCCAATTCGCGGATCTCCCTGGCCCAGGTCTGCAGCAGGAGAACTCCTTTTTGTCCCCTGGAGGGAGAAGGCGCAGCGGCCAGAGCAGAGCGATACACATCTTCAGCCGTTTGTAAAGTGGCCAGGGATCCGCCAGAGGCCCCTTGAGCAGGGCTCTGGGATCCAATCCAGAAGGTGCCCCCCTGCAACAACGGCGAGCGGGAGATGTTCTTCGGATCAGCTTCTTGGGAGCAATTGCGCTGCAGCTCCCGCCAGACTGACGGCTGCAACAGAGGCTGGAAATCCTTTTGCAGGCTGAAGATCAAGCCGATGACCACCGCAATGCCAAAGGAAAAGAGAATCCGGTAGATCACCAGCTCCGGCATGGAGCGAAAGGCAATCCAAGTGGAAAAGATCACCACCGGGTTAAACACCGGCGCCGCCAATAAAAAAGCCACCGCCACGTGGGGTGGGATCCCTTTGATCACCAGTTGACGGGCCACCGGCAGGTTGCCGCACTCGCACACCGGGAAAAAGAATCCTAAAGCGCCACCGGCCACCGCGCTGCCGATTTTGCCTTTGGGCAGGAAACGGGCCAACTGGGATCCCTCGACAAACACCGCCAGCAGCCCCGATAGAAACACCCCCAGCAGCAGAAATGGCATGGCCTGCACCACAAGGCTCAGAAACAGGGTGAACCCGTCTCGCCAAAGGGGAGAGTCCAAGAGGCTCAACACACCACCTCACGCACGACTTGGGCCTTACTGAGTTTGGATCTCGGCCCAGCGCCCTGTCAAACGGCTCTCAACCCCGCTCTTCTATAGGGATGTAGCGTTGCTGGCGTTCACCTGTGTACACCTGGGTGGGTCGGAAAAGCCGATTATCGGACAACTGCTCCCGCCAATGGGCCAGCCAACCCGCCGCTCGGGCAATGGCAAACACCGGTGTAAACAGATCTTCCGGGATCCCCAACTTGGCGTAGACCAACCCTGAGTAGAAGTCCACATTCGGGTAGATCCCCTTCGGCCCCAGCAACTCCTCGCACACCCGTTCCACTTCCAGGGCGATGTCGTAGTACTTGTCGTGGCCGTAGCGCTCAAACAGCTCCTCAGCCAGCCGCTGCAGGATGGTGGCCCGCGGATCCTTCACCTTATAAACCCGGTGACCCATGCCCATGATGCGCTGTTTTTTGGCCAGTTTCTCCTCGATAAACGAGCGCACATTTTCCACCGAGCCAATTTGCCGCAGCAGCATCATCACCTGTTGGTTGGCCCCCCCGTGCAACAGCCCCGAAAGGGTACCCACCGCCGTGGCCAGGCTGCTGTAAGGGTTAGCCAGCGTGGAAGCGCTCACCAGAAGGGCAAACGTAGAGGCATTGACCGTGTGCTCGGCGTGCAAGATGAGACAGGTATCGAAAATGCGGGCCAACCAGGGATCCGGCTTCTTGCCCGAGAGCATGTACAGAAAGTTGGAAGCGTGATCCAGACTATCGTCCGGGGGAATGGGATCGTTGCCCTGTCGCATCTGGTGGAACATGGCCACCATGGTCGGCAGCTTTGAGAGCAACCGGGTGACGGTGCCGAATACATAGTCGGGATCCATCTCCCGCAGCGGGTAAAACAGCCCCAAGCCCGCCACACAGGTTTGCAGAGCATCCATCGGGTTGCCCGACTCTGGAAACGACTTGATCATGTCGCGGATGCGGTATTTCACCCGTCGATGACTGCGGATTGCCTGATCAAAGTTGTCCAGCTCCGATTGGGTCGGCAGCTTGCCAAAGATCAGCAAGTAGGCTGTCTCCAGAAAGGTACTGTGGGCGGTTAATTCCTCGATGGGGATGCCCCGATATTCCAGGATCCCCGCCTGGCCATCCACAAAACTAATGTTGGAGCGTGTGGCCGGAACGCCTTCCAAGCCTGGTCTGTATTCGCCATCCGCCATGGTCGGATCCTTAGAGCAAGTATTTCCTAGATAATGATGAATCAAGGGTTGCCAAAGGTGCCTGGAACCCAACCCCTTGCTCCCCTCGGGCAGTACTGACCCCGCTTCGCTACAGTAAAGCAAATTTTGGATCCCTGTAGCCAAATGCTGCCCCTGTCATCCTTCACAGAGAGCTAGGCTGGGATCTGCCTTCTATCTTGCAACAGCTCCCGCTGCCCGACGCAAAAATTGTTGCTATGGTGAGAACTGCGCCCGGCTTGAGGGATCTTGGCGCCTGCCGGAGCTGTGAAAGTTCGCTCCCCCGCTTGGAGATCGGCATCGATGTCGGATACTGCTCAAACTCACCTTGGCTCTAGCCCAGTGCAAGGACTGGAGTACGTGGTGCTGGGAGTGGCCACTTGCTTCCAGCAGGATCAGGAAGGTCGCCTGGTAGAGGTTTTGGTGGCCGAGCCGGTGCCTGCTGCCGATTTGGACTGCCTGGCCCAAGAACGCCGCAGCACTTCCTATGTTCTCCTCTACGCCACAACCTACGCCGAGATCGTGAACAACGGGATCCCAACTTTGCCTGCCGAGGTTTTCCCGCCAGGGGTGTTGTTGGGAGAAGACTTCGTGGAACGGGTGCAGGCAGCGGCCCGCACCTATCGCAGCAAGCCCCAGTTTCGCCATATCCCCCTGCACCAAACCTGCACTCCAGAGCGGGGGGTGTTTAAGCTCAATCACAGCGTTGAGCCGCGACGGATCCTCAACGCGGTTGTGGAGGTGAAGGATGCCGACAACATCAAACAGCACCCCCACACCCATCAACGGCTCTGACTCACTGGGCTGTACGGGTCAGACGTGCCCTGGAAAGCAGGTTGAACCGCCACTCTGGGCTAGGCTTCGGGATCCCTCTACCCTTCTGGAGCAGGTACGCAGCGGTCAGGTTTGGTTGGTTAAGGGAATGGGATCCCATGGGCTGTTGCTGGAGAAAGCTCATATTGTCGAGCTGCTGGAGTTTGGTGCAGCCGTCGGCCTGGCCATCGATCGCGATTGCCGAGCGGTTTTGCCGATCGCGTAAGCGGGACGGAGT
>NZ_JANSHV010000280.1:0-2198 GCF_047461775.1 Synechococcus sp. R6-5 | reverse complement strand
TCCCGGTAGGGTGCCGGAGGCATAGCACTGTCGCGTCAGCAGTGCGGAGCACTATGATGTGGGCGGGATCCCAACCGAACAGCCATGCAACCCTTGCACATCTTGCTGGCAGAAGGCAACCCTCATCTGCGCAGCTTGCTGTGTTGGCATTTGCAACAGGCCGGACACCAAGTTTGGGAAGCAGAGACCCTTCGCCAAGCAAAGACTCTGCTGCAACAGCAGCCCATTCACCTGCTGATTTTGGATGCGGAGCTGTCCAACCGCGGCGGGCTGCAATTGTGCCGGTGGGCCCATCGCCAGTACGATCTGCTGATTTTGCTACTCTCCCACCGGGGATCCGAAGCGGACATTATCGCCGGCCTGGAGGCAGGAGCGGACGATTACCTCACCAAGCCCTTTAGTATGCAACTGCTGGATGCCCACCTTCTAGCCTTGGCTCGGCGGCGACAGCGTCATATCCCCCCTACCTTTCTGCAGTACGGGGATCTCAAAATTGACCTGGTGCAACGGCGCGTCGCCTTGGCTGGGGAAGGGATCGACCTCACGCCTCAGGAGTTTAGCCTGCTGATGGTGCTGGTGCAGGCGGATGGGGATCCCGTCTCTCGTCTAGAGCTACTAGAGCGAGCGTGGCCGGATTCCACCGATAACCCTCGCACCGTCGATACCCATATCCTCTCGTTGCGCAAAAAGCTGGAACGGGATCCGCGCCAGCCCAGCTTGATCCACACAGTGCGCAATGTCGGCTACTGCTTCGGTCTCAACCCCCCGCTGCCTCAGGAACAGAAAACTCTGTCAGCCGCTGCAGGCGATTCAGGATCTGGGCCTCAGCGGCAGCGTCGTGGAGTCGCAGCGTCAGGCAAAGCACCTACTAAGGAATAGCTAGTTAACGTCAATTCCGCTAGGCAGAATCGGGATCGCTCAGTTGCAGCAGAGACCGGCGTACCCGCTGCTCCAAGGCCAGGTTGTGATGTCGGCGGCTGACCTGCAAAGCTGCCTGCAAATCCGAAAAAGCTGTTGCTTTATCTCCCATATTCCAGTAGGCCAGCCCTCGTCCGTACAAGCCATACTCGTCGGAGAGGTCAATCCGGTTCATATCCGCCTCCAGGCGAAAGGCCCGCTCGTAGTCGTCCAAAGCAGCTTTGATCTCCCCCAGCGCATAGAGAAGGTTGCCCCTGATGTAGAGAACGTTGGGCTGCTGGGGTTCTCTTTCTAAGCTGCGGCTGAGGTCGGCAATGGCCTCGTCAAAGTAATCACCACAGGCGTAGGTCACCCCCCGCTGGTAGTAGTGGGCTGGGCTGGGATCCCAGTAAATAGCCTGCGACCAATCGGACAAAGCCGCCTCCCAGGTGCCCAGGTAGCTGTGTAAACGGGCCCGCTGGGAATGGGCAAGCGCTGAGGTGGGATCCAAGCGAATGGCTTCATCCAGATGAGCTAGGGCCAAAGGCAGGGATCCCTGTTGCACGAGCAGGTTGGCCAAGCTGAGGTGGTGGGGGACGTTGGGGTGTAGGCGCACCAGCTCAGCAAACTCCGCCGTTGCTCCCTGGAGATCCCCCTGAGATTGACGAATCAGCCCGCGATAAAAATAGGGTTCTGGTCGCCGCGGGGCCAACCGGATCGCCTGGCCGAAATCCTCCAGGGCCTGGGGAACTTGGCCGAGGGCAAAGTAGGCTTCTCCCCGCAAAATGTAGGCGTTGGCCAGGCAGGGATCCCGTTGCAGAGCCAAGCTGAGCTGTTCAATAGCCCCCAGCAAATCCCGGTTCAGCCACCGTTCTCGACCACGGTTGTAGGCCAAGATGGCCGGACGGGTGAAGGCAGAAATGGCCGCTGCACCCACCAGGCCCATCACTGCCAAAAGACGATCCTGCCGCCAGCTGGCCATGCTCCCCAGCAACAGGGCAACCGCAATCAAAAGACGCAAACCAGCAGAGTCGTGGGCTCTGAACATACTGCTCTGCACCGCTGTTACGAGCGTATCCTGTTTTTTTAATCTGCTCGCGAGCTTCTCTCTGATTCTGCCCGATTTGGCAGCGAAAAACGCCGAACAGCTCAAGCCCAAAAAGCTCCCGTAGCTCACTTGGATCAAGAGTAGAAAGGGGATCCCCGTGCTCCTCCCAACCCTTTAGCTTGTGGGGGTGTGGGGGTAGCTAAGCCCCGCACTGTACCCGTAGCGTCAGTGTCGGGATACAGATACCCCCACA
>NZ_JANSHV010000279.1:0-734 GCF_047461775.1 Synechococcus sp. R6-5 | reverse complement strand
ATTCAAAGACCATCATTTCGGTCACCGCATCGGGAGCGCGATTCCGGGAGTGTTCAACCTCTGTGAGAATTGCTACATGCGGGTGAGACACCCGCGCACCCAGGCTGTACAAGAAGACGCACTGTTCCAGGTACAGGGAGACCATATATGAGGATTGTACAAATCGCACTCAGGCGGTGTAGGGATGCGCGCCGCTCCAGAGCGCCAGGAACGTCTCACGAACGACCATTCGTTGCCCCGGCAGGAATGCATCCTGATTGATCAAGATCAGTATCAGTGGTTCACAAATCCGGTGATAACATATGAGCATTGACATTGTTCGTCACGTCTTTAGCGTTCATGATTACGCACGTATGCGCGAGAGCGGCATTCTTACCGAAGATGATCGGGTGGAGTTGATTGATGGCGAGGTTCGTACCATGAGTCCGATCGGACCGCTCCATGCCGCAATCGTGCGTCGCCTTGTGAAGCGCCTTATCGATCTGGTCGGCGATCAGGCGATTGTCAGTCCGCAGAATCCGATCCAGTTGAACGACTACACTGAACCGCAACCCGATGTCGCTGTTCTGCGTCCACGCGCCGATAACTACCAGCGTGCCCATCCCGTAGCCGCCGATGTGTTGCTGATCATCGAGGTTTCCGATACAACAGCGCAGTATGATCGCATTGAGAAACTGCCCCGCTACGCTGCGGCTGGCATTCCTGAAACCTGGATCGTGGATGGTGAACAGCGC
>NZ_JANSHV010000278.1:0-5214 GCF_047461775.1 Synechococcus sp. R6-5 | reverse complement strand
TTAGCGGTCGGAGCCGGGTAGTTTACGATGTGTTGACCCCAGACCGGCTCCCTTGGTTGGTTTAGCCGTTTTTCATTGCGGAGGTCATGATGGTCGAGGTTTTGGAAAGAGAAAAATTGGCCGAGGCACCTGCTGATAGTTCTCCGGCAGCTTCTCGAAAAATTTGGACTGACGAAGAGTTTATGGCTTTACCGGAGGATGGCAATCGCTATGAGGTTGTGAACGGAGAACTGGTTACCGTGGGCTCGGCAGGTGCAAAGCATGGGTACTACGTAAGTTTGATTCACATCATTCTGGGCTCCTACGTTCGCAGTCAAAGGATTGGATTTACCTTCGATTCCGATACTTCCTTCAAAATGAAATCCGGTAATCGCCGCTCTCCGGATTGTTCTTTTTTTTCCAAAGAACGGCTGCAATCTCTGGGCGGGATCCCAAGGGGTTATATTGAGGGATCCCCAGACTTGGCTGTAGAAGTTCTCTCCGATGCCAACACCGTTGGAGAGATCCATGATAGGCTCGTTGAGTATTTTGAGAATGGATCCCGGCTGGTCTGGATCATTCATCCTGAAGAGAAATACGTTCTGGTCTATCGCCGGCCTGAGCCTGAAGCATTGAAGAAACCCGGCGACATCCTGGAAGGTGGAGAGGTGATCCCTGGATTTGCGCTGGATTTATCAGAGTTTTTTGCCGAGCCGGAGTTGTAGTTTTTCACCAACGCAATGCCCGGATAAGACGCCTTCAGCACCTAGGGAAAAGCAACCCCTGTTAAGCTAGCCTAAGCAGTGGGATCCCATTTCATGGCATTGGTTTATCCGCAGGTTCTGGAGCGCAATCCCAAACGGCTGCGCATTGCCCTACAACGGTTCACTTCCCAGCAACTGGCTTGGCGGGCGGCAGCAGGCTTGGTGCTGCTGATTGTGGGATCCCAACTGTGGGCTCGTTCGCCGCTGTTGGGTTTGGTGGCTGTGGGGATGGGCTTGTGGATTGGGATCCCTTGGGGGTTGGGGCAGATCCTGAATCTAGATTGCCAAAGCCAACGGGTGACCTTGACCCGGCTGGGTGGCCCTTGGGGCTTTTGGCGGCAGCAGGTGTTTTCCTATCCCTTGGCTCAGTTGCAAGGAGTGCGGCTGCATCGAGTGGGTCAGGAAGTTTTGGATAACCAAGCTCAAGAGAGTTTCCAGGTCCAAAGCCAAGTGCGGCTGCAGTTTCACAGCGATCCTTCTAAACCGGAGCTGAACGAGGAGGTCATCGCCTGCTTTAGCAGCCAAGTCGGCATCAAAGGGGACGAACCAGAAGCTTTCGTGCTCTCTCAGCGGCTGGTGCGCTGGATTCAGAACTATCTATCTGAACACTTAGGAAACCTAAGAAACAACTCTTCACCCTGAAAGCCCCCTTTTCGAGGATACTGCCCCACCGTTCCAGTAGACTCAAACTTTGCTCTCCTTTTCGGGGAGATGGGGAATTGTTGGCACAGTGCTCGATCCTGGGTTAGAAATGCTACGGAAAAGCGGCGTACTCCTTGACACTTTCTAAACTTAACTTAATCGACAACCTTCATGAGCGCCTCCTGGGATCTGGTCAACCTGCTTACCTTACTCAACTGGAACACTCTGCCCGGATGGCTTTGGCTGCTCCTTTGGGGATCCTCACTGGCCGTGGTGATGTACTGGCAAAAGCGCTGGCTGCAGCGGGATCAGGTGGGTTTTCCCGATGTCATCATGCTGGCGCGTGCAGATACGACGGTGGTGGAATGTAACGAAGCTTGCCAGAAAATCTTGGGGGATTGGCGGGGCAGGCGCTGGATCGACGTGCTGCTGGCAGAAGAGCAGGAGCAGGCGCAGCAAAAGATAGCCCACCTTACCCCTCAGCAGCCCACCTTTACCCGGATTAGCAGAGTGGCGGATGCAGCGGGGCAGGTGCGGTGGTTTGAGTGGATCAACCAAGGCATTTTTGACCGGCGGGGCCGCTTGCAGTTTATTCGCGGCGTGGGCCGAGACATTACCGAGAAGAAACAGTTGGAAGAAAACCTGCGGCTGCGGGAGGCGCAACTGCGCACCTTGTTGGATGCCCTGCCATTGGCGGTGTGGGCCAGGGATCCCCAGGGAGTGCTAATTTTGCAAAATGCCACTGACCGCGCCTGGTTTGGCGATCTGCTGGGTACTTCTCTGGAGGAGGTGGCTCAGCAACATCCCCACTGGCCGGAGTACACCTCTCAAGTTCTAGCCGATCTAGAGCGGCAAGGGTTTTCCCAACTCGAGGGCAAGGAAGTAATTCAAGGTCAGGAGCGCTATACTTATCGCCTGGCCGTAAAGCTTCAGGATCAGTCTAAAGGTTTGGGACTTATCGGCATTGTCCTAGATATCACCGAACAAAAGCGGCTGGAACAGGAGGTGTGGGAACAAGAAGAGCGTTTTCGCGCCTTCCTCAACAACAGCCACGACATCTTGCACCGGGTTGATGCCCAGGGCCGGCTGTATTGCCTTAATCCCCCGGTGGCGGAGAAGATTCTAGGTCTTACCCCCCAGCCAGGAGAGCCTCAACCCCTGGAGCTGGTTCATCCCGAAGACCGCGAGGCCATCGCGTCTGCCTGCGAGCAACTCCTGTCCCAGCCCGGCCAGACTCTCTGCTTTGTCTATCGGATGCAACATGCCGACGGCCATTGGGTGTGGCTGGAGAGCCTCTGCACCAATCTCTTGGATGATCCTTTGGTTCAGGGGATGGTTGCCAGCACCCGCGACATTACCCAACAAAAGCAGGTGGAACTGGCTTTGCGAGAGAGCGAAGCCCGCTTCCGAGAAATTGCAGAGGCTGTACCGGTGGTTTTCTTTGTGTATTCTGCAGACTTGAGCCAGTCTCTCTACAAAAGCCCCCAAAGCGAGAAGATCTGGGGTTACACAGCAGAAGAGTTTCGCCGCAAGCCAGATCTCTGGAAAGACAGGATCCATCCCGAAGATCTGCCAAGGGTACTGCAGGCGGCCGCCCGAGCCACTCAAGAAGCCCAGCAGATCACCTACCGCCTTTTCCATCGGGATGGCAGGCTGCGCTGGCTGCGTACTTCTTGCCGACCCATCTTGAACGAACAGCAAGAGGTTATCCGTATTGTTGGCATTACCGAAGATATTACGGAGCAGAAAGAAGCAGAGCTGGCTCTACAAGAAAGCGAAGCTCGGCTTAGGGCTATTCTGGACGGGATCCCTTTTTCTATCTTTCTCAAAGATCTGGAAGGGCGCTATCTTCATGTAAACAAGACTTATCTACAACAGAGAGGCTGCAAGGCAGAAGAGCTCATTGGAAAGTTGGATAGTGAGCTGTTCGCATCAGAAGAGGCTCTAGAATTTCGAGATCAGGATCAAAAAGTCCTGCAATCTCCGCATCCTGTCAGCTACGAGCGAACCTTTTTCCGCGATGGCAAGAGATTGACCCAGTGGGTCACCAAGTTTGCCCTGCGGGATCAGCAGGGGTCTCCTTACGCCGTTTGCGGCATCGCTGTGGACATAACGCCCCTCAAACAAGCCCAAGATCTGTTGCTGAAAGAAGCAGAGCGGGAGCGGCTGCTTGGAGCTTTGCTGCGACGCATCCGTCAGGATTTGGATTTGCAATCTATCTTGCAAACCACTGTTGCAGAAGTGCGAGAGGTTTTCCAGGTGGATCGGGTGATGATCTATCAGTTGCAGGAAGGTGTAGGGGGGTTTGTAGCTGCTGAGTCGGTGGCGGATCCCTGGCCCAGCCACTTGGGCCGCCGGGTGTGGGATGCTTGCCTTCGCCAGGATCCTTGCTACCGCAAGTACCAAGAGGGCTTTGTGCAAGCCATAGCCAACGTGGCGACGGCCAATTTGGATCCTTGCTATCGGGAGCTCTTGGAATCTTTCCAGGCCCAAGCCAACTTGGTGATCCCGATTCGGCAGGGTGAGGCTTTGTGGGGTCTATTGGTAGTTCAGCACTGCCAATCCAGCCGCCCTTGGCAAGAGTGGGAAATCCGGCTTTTACAAGAGCTGAGCGATCAATTAGCCATCGCGTTGCAACAGGCCCAGTTATATGAACAACTGCAAGCCCTCAATCAAACCTTGGAAGAAAAGGTTCGGCAACGCACCTCTGAGTTGCAGCGATCCCTGCAATTTGAGGCCCTGCTGAAACGCATCACTGACCGGGTGCGCGACTCTCTGGATGAAGCTGAGATCCTCAACGCTGCTATGCAGGAGTTGGGAGAGAGTCTAGATGCCAATGGCTGTCATATTGGTCTTTACAATCAAGCTCTCACCCTTTCCACCATCAGCTACGAGTATTGTCCTCGCTTGGGGTCGGCCTTGCATACTTGTATTCCCTTTGCCCAATATCCAGATCTCTACGCCCAGTTGTTGCGAGGAGAGCCCTGCATATTTTGTTTACTTCCTGACGACCCCCGCCAAGGATCAGTCTTGGTCTGCCCTCTGCGGGATGGGGAGCAAGTCTTGGGGGATCTGTGGGTTTTTCGCAGCAGCGAGGAAAGTTTTGATGAGCAGGAAATGAATCTCGTAGCTCAAGTGGCCAATCAATGTGCTATCGGCCTAAGGCAGGCGCGCCTATTCCGAGCTGCCCAAGAGCAGGTGCAAGCCCTGGAGCGCCTTAACCGCCTCAAAGATGACTTTATCAGCACCGTCAGCCACGAGTTGCGCACCCCCCTCACCAGCCTGAAGATGGCGTTGCACATGCTGCAAGTTGCCTCTGCGAGGGAGAAGCAGGCCCAGTACCTATCCATCGCCCAGCGGGAATGCCAACGGGAGATCGAGCTGATCAATGACCTATTGGATTTGCAGCGGCTAAAGGCAGGAGCCTATGCTTTGAATCTGCAAACGCTGACCTGGGAAGCCTTGTTGGGGGATTTGCTGTTGGCTATTGGCGAACGCGCCCGTACTAAGGGGCAAACCTTTCAAGCCAACGTGCCTCTGGAGAGCAGCATCACCACAGATCCTCTCCTTTTGGGGCGTATCCTGCGGGAGCTCCTGCACAACGCGGTGAAATACACCCCCGGCCAGGGATCCATCCGCCTAGAAGTCAGGGTTGAGGCCAACCGAACTCGCATCCAAGTCAGGAATAGCCAAGAGATCCCGGCTGAGGAACTCACCCGCATTTTCGAGCGTTTTTACCGGATCCCTGGCAATGATCCTTGGAAAGAAGGGGGCACCGGTCTGGGCTTGGCTTTGGTGAAACAAATGGTGGATCAACTGAGGGGATCCA
>NZ_JANSHV010000277.1:0-1202 GCF_047461775.1 Synechococcus sp. R6-5 | reverse complement strand
ACAAAAAAATCCCCCAGACCAAGCTGGGGGATCCACCAATGCTGTTGAAGCGTCAGGTCAGGCCATCAGCCACGCACCGCAGGCGCCACTTCCACCGCCGCCAAATCCAGCGGGAAGTTGTGCGCATTCCGCTCGTGCATCACTTCCATCCCCAGGTTCGCCCGGTTCAACACATCAGCCCACGTCCCAACCACTCGACCGTTGCTGTCCACAATCGACTGGTTGAAGTTGAACCCGTTCAGGTTGAACGCCATGATGCTGATCCCCAGCGCCGTAAACCAGATCCCCACCACCGGCCAAGCCGCCAGGAAAAAGTGCAGGCTCCGGCTGTTGTTGAACGACGCATACTGGAAAATCAACCGGCCAAAATACCCGTGCGCCGCCACAATGTTGTAGGTCTCTTCCTCTTGCCCAAACTTGTACCCCAGGTTCTGGGACTCCTCTTCCGAGGTCTCCCGAATCAGGGTGGAGGTCACCAGCGACCCGTGCATGGCGCTAAACAACGCCCCACCAAACACGCCAGCCACACCCAGCTGGTGGAACGGGTGCATCAGGATGTTGTGCTCTGCCTGGAACACCAGCATGAAGTTGAAGGTCCCCGAAATCCCCAGGGGCATCCCATCCGAGAACGACCCCTGCCCAATCGGGTAAATCAAAAACACTGCTGTGGCCGCTGCCACGGGCGCAGAGTAAGCCACCGCAATCCAGGGCCGCATCCCCAAACGGTAGCTCAGCTCCCATTCGCGTCCCATGTAGCAGAACACCCCAATCAAAAAGTGCAGCACAATCAGCTGGTACGGACCGCCGTTGTACAGCCACTCGTCCAGTGAGGCGGCTTCCCAAATCGGGTAAAAGTGCAGGCCAATGGCTGCCGAAGAGGGCACTACAGCCCCAGAAATGATGTTGTTCCCGTACAGCAAGGAACCGGAAACGGGCTCGCGGATGCCGTCAATGTCCACCGGCGGAGCCCCAATGAAGGCGATGATAAAGCAGGTGGTGGCAGTCAGGAGGGTGGGAATCATCAGCACCCCAAACCAGCCAATGTAAAGGCGGTTATCGGTGGAGGTGACCCACTCGCAGAACTGCTCCCACACGTTGCTGGTTGAGCGACGTTGGATAACAGTAGTCATGAGGACAAACTTCCCTAAGGAAGCGCGAAGATTGACAACCTAAACTTAAAACATCCGTTAAGTTTCGTCAAC
>NZ_JANSHV010000276.1:0-7044 GCF_047461775.1 Synechococcus sp. R6-5 | reverse complement strand
CCACCCTCCTCAAGGGCATGCGCGAAAAATAAAAGCATAGGGATATTTGCAGTCATGTTTTCGGTTTTCGGGTAGAAACATTAGAAATAGTGAATCAGCAGGGAGATGTAGGATGGCTAATCTGTCCTCTTTGCAGGCGATCCTCCAGAGCTATGTTGCCAACACACCGGAAGTCCAGGGAGCAGCAGTGGTCACCCCCGACGGGCTACCTTTAGCTTCCACACTGCCTGTGGGTATGGATGAAGAGAGAACCTCTGCTATGTCGGCTGCCATGCTTTCTTTGGGCGAACGGATTGGGAGAGAGCTAGGGCGCGGAGCCATAGAGAGAGTTTTTGTACAGGGGGAAAAAGGATACGGGGTTTTAACCAGTTGTGGCCCCGATGCCGTCTTGCTGACAATTGCCAGTCATGAAGTCAAGCAAGGCTTGCTCTTTTTGGAAATTAAGCGAGTCGCGGCAAGCATTGCAGAGGCAATGAAGTAAGAAAATCAAATGTGGAGGCTAAGTTTTTGATTCTGTCCTGACGTTGAGGGAAGTATGGCCATTAAACCTTCTGAGCTGCTCCAAGTCCTGATCTCACGCACGCAATTCACAGATGATGACAAGAAAATTTTGCAGCAAAGCGCCGACTGGGGCGGCAGTATCGCGGCGGAAATGTCAGACGCCTTTTACGGCTATCTGGATCGCGATGCCGAAATGGCGGCAGTGATAGCCAAGCACAACCGGCAGCGGCTGGGCCAAACCTTTGCCGACTGGTTCAAGGAAATGTTTACGGGCATGGATAACTGGGGGCCACAATACGCTGAGCGGCGCTGGAAGATTGGCATAGTTCATGTGCGCGTTGGGATCGGCCCTCAACATGTTGTGCCTGCTATGGCCACAGTTGTGCAGGAGGTCAGTCGGCGGTTGGTGAAAGAAGGCAAGCCTGAGCAGTTGCGCACCAGCTTGAGCAAGGTCTGTATGATTGACCTCTCCTTTATTGAGCAAGCCTACCTTGAGGTGGCCTATAACGCCGTGCAACAGGAAACAGGCATGAGCGAGGCTTTATTCAAACGGTTAATTGCCAATGGTGCCAACAGTTTAATTTGAGTTGTTTGAGTTAGAGTGGGCTCTTGCTTACTCTACTTGCTTAATTTCTCTACCTTCTTGTTTCTCTACCTTCTTGGGCTGAGGTGCTTGAGTTTCTGGGATGCCTCTGGAGCAGAGCTGGCGTTGGTATCTTTTTTAGATTATCTTAGAAGCAACCTGGAGATAGCTTTACCTCCCGTGCGGCACATCGGTGCACTCCCCCGAGTTTTATTCAGCTTTGTCGCTAGAGCTTAGTCTGAGGCCAGTTTATGGGAAATATCTTGCGAATTGTTGTAACAGGGCCGGTGGGAGCTGGAAAGTCTACCTTTATTCGCACGATTAGCGAGATTGAGGTAGTAGACACCGATTGCAAAGCAACGGACGAGGTGGCAGAGCTGAAGAAAACCACGACGGTAAGCATGGACTTCGGCCGCTTGAGAATTGGAGAGGAGGAAGAAGAGATGTGGCTGCATCTCTACGGTACTCCCGGCCAGTCTCGCTTTAACTTTATGTGGGATATTTTGATTAAGCGCGCCCACGGCTATGTTCTTCTGGTGCCTGCGCACTTGCCGGGCCAATTTCGCAACGCCCAAGCCATTCAATCTTTTATGAAGGCCAGGACGAGCGCCCCCTACGTGATTGGGATCACCCACGTCGATCAACCCAATGCCTGGGATCCAGAAGACATTTTGTTAATTTTGGGGAATCAGGACGGTTCAGTTCCGCACACCACTTTGAATGCCCAGGAGCCGGCTTCTGTTGCCAACACGTTGCTTCTGTTGGTTGAGCAAATGATGCCCCAGGTGGTTGTTTGAACAGATTTTCAGGTATCCAGCAGGCTACAGCTTTTTTTAGCAACATCGACCCCAGCCAACACAGGCGTATCTTTTGTGGGACAGGGATCCCCCTCGTGCAGCCGGAAAACGCTGCGAAGGGTAAGGTGGGACTTCGTGGAGATTGGCCGGATAATAAAATGTCCTGAGTGCTCTTTCCCATCAGCTATTGAACCAAGGGGATCCCTGCTGTGTTGCTTCTCGATTGCTCTCCCCTGACCCTTTCCCCAGAAGAAGCGCGGGAGAAACTGTTGTATCTCCTCGCCCAACTGGCCTATCGAGAAGGCTCCTTTACCCTCACTTCTGGACAGAAGAGCCCCCACTACATCAACTGCAAGCCGGTCACCCTTCACCCCCAGGGGGCTTATTGGGTGGGATCCCTGCTGCACCGACTGTTGCCGCCCGAAACCGAGGCAGTGGCCGGAATGACGCTGGGGGCAGATCCCCTGGTGACGGCGGTGAGTTTGGCCTCCCTGAGGGCTGAGCCTGCCAACCTAGCCGCCCTAATCGTGCGCAAAGAGCCCAAGGGACACGGCACGCAAGCCTGGATCGAGGGGCCGGAGTTGCCGGCAGGCAGTCGGGTGTGGATCCTGGAAGATGTGGTGACCACCGGCAGTTCTGCTTTGAAGGCTGTCGAACGGGTGCGGGCAGCCGGCTACCGGGCGGAAGGGATCCTGGCTTTGGTGGATCGGCTGGAAGGGGCAGAAGACCGCTACCGAGAAGCAGGGATCGCCTTTCGTCGCCTATTCACCCTTCCAGAAGTGCAGGCTTGCCATCGGGCCTTGACCTCAGGAAAATCAAAGGACTAGCCTGCCCCCTTGGTGAGCATCAAAGCTTTGGAGAGCGGACATGCTGCCCCCTGCCTACTCAGCTCTGCCCAGCCGAAATCTGCCGAGCCTACCGCATCGGGCGCGGGTGGCCGTGTACGTGGTGATGAACATTGAGCACTTCACCTTTGGCAAGCTGGGCACGGCCATTCAACCCCATCTCACCAGCTCCCCTGAGATCGCCAACTATGGCTGGCGGGACTATGGCAATCGGGTGGGCATTTGGCGCTTGTTTGAACTGTTCGCGGAGCTGGGGATCCCGGTAACTGCCGCCCTGAACGCGGAAATGGTGGATCTTTACCCCCCCATCATCGAAGGGATCCGCCAATACGGCTGGTCGGTGCTGGCCCACGGCTGGAACAACTCTACCGGCCACAGCGGCCTGGCCCGCGAAGCCGAACAGGAGCTCATCGAGCGCAGTTTGTCCCTTTTGGAGAAGGTGTCGGGATCCCGCCCTTGGGGCTGGCTGACGCCGGGGTTTTCCGTTAGCGAGAACACCTTTGACCTGCTCAAGGCTGCCGGGATCCGCTACACCACCGACTGGGTAAACGACGACCAACCCTACTGGTTCCCAACTGCCGCCGGCCCCCTTTTGGGGATCCCCTACACTCTAGAGGCCAACGACATCAGCCTTTGTCTGAGCGCCCGCCTGCCGGCAGAAGCCTTTGCCCAAGCCCTCATCGACCAGTTTGATCAACTCTGGCAAGATGGGGAACGCTCCCCCCGCGTCATGGCCATCGGCCTACATCCTTTCATTGTCGGGCAGCCTCTGCGGATGGGATCCCTGAAAAAAGCCTTGCAGCACATCCAATCTCGCCCTCACACTTGGCTCACCACCGGCGATGGTCTCTACAACTGGTACGCCCAAGCCTGCCCTGCGCCTGAGATGGCCTGACAGGATCCCAGTTCCGGATCCCTGGCCAGGGCGGAAAAGGGGGTCTTTTGGCTTTGTGCCGATTTTGTCTTGTCTGGAGCTGTTCATCGTGGCTCTGGAAGTGACAGCATAGGCGGTGAAGCCACCTTCAGCAAAAGGGCTTGGCCATGCGCATGGGCAGACTCAGCGGGATCCTCTTGCACCCCACCTCGCTACCGGGGCCATTTGGCATCGGCGACCTGGGGCCATCGGCTTATCGCTTTGTGGACTTTCTGGTGGAGAGCGGCCAACGCCTCTGGCAGGTTCTTCCTCTTGGGCCGACCGGCTGGGGCAACTCCCCCTACATGAGCTTTTCCTCCATTGCCGGCAACCCGCTTCTCATCAGCCCGGAGCTATTGGTGGGGGCCGGTTGGCTGGATCCCAACAGTTGGCAGGATCTGCCCCAATGGCCAACGATCCAAGCCGGGTCTGCCGAGCGGGTGGACTACGAAACCGTGATCCCCTTCAAGCTGGGCCTGCTGCACCGCGCCTGGGCAACCTTCAAAGAAAAAGCGTCCGCCGCCGACTGGGAAGCCTTCCAAGCCTATTGTGCTGCCGAAGCCGATTGGTTGCCCGACTATGCCCTGTTCATGGCCCTCAAGGATGTGTACGGCGAGCAAGAGTGGAACCAATGGGATCCGGCCTTGGTGCGACGGGATCCGCCGGCCCTGCAAGAGGCTCGCGACCGCTATGCCGATGCCATTACCGAGCAGATGTTTTGGCAGTATCTGTTCGCCCAGCAGTGGGGATCCTTGAGGGAGTATGCTCATCGGCATCAAGTGCGGCTCATTGGGGATGTGCCCATCTACGTTGCCCCCAACAGTGCCGACGTGTGGGCCAACCGGGAGCTGTTTCACCTGGATGAACAGGGACGGCCTTTACAAGTAGCCGGTGTGCCGCCGGACTATTTCAGCCCCACCGGGCAGCGCTGGGGCAACCCCCTCTACAACTGGGAGGTGCTCAAGGCTCGCGGCTACGACTGGTGGATCCGGCGCATGCAGGCCATTCTCAAGCAAGTGGATTGTGTGCGCATCGACCACTTTCGCGGCTTCGAGAGCTACTGGGCCATTCCGGGCGATGCGGAAACGGCTGTGGAAGGGGAGTGGCAAAAAGGGCCGGGAGCAGATTTCTTTCAGGCCCTGGCCGACAAGCTGGGGGAAATCCCGGTGATTGCCGAAGATCTGGGAGACATTACGCCGGAGGTGTTGCAACTGCGGGATCAATTTGGCTTGCCCGGCATGAAGGTGTTGCTCTTTGCCTTCGGCTCTGGGCCCGATAACCCCTATTTGCCCCATGCCTATGAGCGCAACTTTGTCGTTTACACCGGCACCCACGACAACAACACGGTGGTGGGTTGGTTTAATGACCCGGATCGCTCGGAGTGGGAAAAACAAAACCTGCTGCGCTATTTGGGCTGCCAGGGATCCGGGGGCATCCATTGGGATCTCATTCGCCTAGCCCTTGCTTCCGTAGCCGACCTGGCCATCATTCCCCTGCAAGATGTGATGGGCTTGGGGGCAGAGGCGCGCATGAACTTCCCCGGCACCACCGAGAACAACTGGGCCTGGCGCTACCGCGAGGACATGCTGCGGCAGGACATGATCCAGCGGCTGGCCGAGATGAGCGTGACCTATGGGCGCATCTCTCCTCAAGAGTTGGAACAACGGCGAGCAGCCCTAGCCCAAGAACGGGCGGCAGGGTCTTCTCAAGCTGCCCCCGGCCTCGTCTAATGCTGGATCCCGCCCATCAGCAGCCCTAGCTGCTCTTCGGTGGCCTCTTCAGGCCTGAGTTCTCCTACCAGGCGGCCCTCATGGATCACCAAAATGCGATCCGACAAGCTGATCACCTCATTCAAATCCGCCGATACCAGCAGCACCCCCATGCCCTGATCCCGTGCCTGCAGGATGCGGCGATGAATGGCCTCGATGGCCCCCACATCCACCCCCCGCGTCGGTTGGGCAGCCACCAGCACCTTGGATCCACAGGAAAGCTCCCGCCCCACAACGATCTTCTGGGCATTGCCGCCAGAATAGCGGCGGGCCGTCAGGGAAATGCTGCGGGGGCGAACGTCGAAGCTCTCCACCACCTGGCGGGCATGTTGGTCAATGGCCTCTTCCCGAAAAAATCCCAACCAGCCGGTATACGGCTTTTGATGGTGATCCCCCAGGATCAGGTTGTCGCGGGTGGGGAAATCCAGCACCAAACCTCTCACATTGCGATCTTCGGGGATATGACTCAGACCCCAGCAACGCACCTGTCGGGCCGAAGCAGACAGGGATCCGGCTCCATAGCGAATTTGGCCGCGGTAGCTTCTCAAGCCGGTGATCGCCTCCACCAATTCCGTTTGGCCGTTTCCCTCCACACCGGCAAGGCCCACAATCTCGCCGGCACGTACCTGGAAGCTCGCCCCCGCCACCGCCGGCTTCCGCCCCGGTATATCCACCCACAGATCTCGCACATCCAGCAACACCTCCCCAGGGGTAGCGGCCCTTTTTTCAACGGTCAGACTGACTTCCCGCCCCACCATCAGCCGCGCCAGTTCCTGGGCATCGGTTTGGGCAGTGGGCAACGTCGCCACCACCTTGCCATCCCGAATGACGGTGACGCGGTCGGCCAGTTGCATTACCTCCTTCAGCTTGTGGCTGATGAAAATGACAGCTCCCCCCCGCCGGGCAAAGCGGCGCAAAAACGCAAACAGCTCGCCTGCCTCCTGCGGAGTCAACACTGCCGTCGGCTCATCCAAAATCAAGATGCGGGCCTTGCGGTAGAGCATTTTCAAGATCTCCACCCGCTGCTGTAGGCCTACCGGCAGATCCTCCACTCTGGCGTCGGGATCCAGATGGAAGCCCATCTCGGCAATCAACTGAGCCACCTCAGCCCTGGCCCGACGGAAATCGACCTGAAAAAGATGGCCGGGTTCGGCCCCAAGAACCACGTTTTCCGTAACCGTCAAGGGATCCACCAACATAAAGTGTTGATGCACCATCCCAATTCCCAACCGAATGGCATCGGCGGGACTGTGAATTTTGGCCAGTTGCCCATCCACTTGAATGGATCCCTCGTCCGGGCTGACCAACCCATAGACGATCTTCATCAGGGTAGACTTGCCCGCCCCGTTCTCCCCCATCAGCGCCAGAATCTCTCCCCAACGCACCTCCAGATCGATGTGGTCGTTGGCCAACACCAGAGGATAACGCTTGGTGATCCCCTGTAAACGAAGGGCGATATCGCTGCGATGGGATCCCTCTGCCAAGGAAGGATCAGGCCCACTCATGAGGTGCTTCTTGAACGCCTTTTCCAGCATAGGTTGTGAACTGCCATGCCAGAGGAAAGCATTTCTGGGGGTATTGTGAGAGTCTCTCTTTTTCTAAGCACTATGGTCATTTCGATTCAAACTGGGACACT
>NZ_JANSHV010000275.1:0-1284 GCF_047461775.1 Synechococcus sp. R6-5 | reverse complement strand
CTTCGGGGGGATCCCTAGAAATTGGAAAGGCGAAGAATACCACTTGCTCATCTGCTCCTGTTAAGGTATGCTATGTGCTGAATGATCTGGCTGCGGTTTACCTCCTGTTCTGGGGTTGAGATATTGCAAGCCAGCCATGGGAATCGTGCAGTTGTGTGTCGAACATCCTCCGTTTGAACGGAACCCTGATCCTGGCTTTTTATCTCCCTTCATTCCCACTGATGTAGGCTAGCGGCCATCGATTACAAGCAACATCATGATCACAGAAAGGAACAACAGTGTCAGACAAAAAACTGGACATTTGGGTTAAGTTTTTGCTGATCGGTGCAGAGGTTCTGTTTGTTAGCATCCTTGCCCTTATGCGCCTTTCAATTGCGGGCTGGCTGTTTTTGATCTTTCCAATTTTGCTGATTTTGCTGATATGGATAGGTTTTCACATAGTCTTGATGACTGCATTTATTCTAAGTTTAAGATCAAGCATCATAGATTGGGTGATCTATGGCGCCGTCCATTGGTTTTACATGCTGGCGTGGTTATTTCAAAACGATGGTGACGATGTACGAATACGGTGGGTAATTCAACTTTTGCCTTTCACCGGTGGTTTGGAGCCATTTCTAAATAAATGGGGTGGAACTCTGTTTTTAATAACGGCCGCGGCTACTTCTATTTGCTATGTGATTATCTTCATTCTACTCATTGTTCGGATCGTGCAATTTCTGGTGTCTCTCAATAAGGATACAGAGGATACACAAACCACATAGGCTTTCAGACAGAAGCTACTTCATCCATCTCTCTACGTGGATATATCTACACTCAGTGATACAAGAGGTTCGTTGTGCAGCGTGCGAAAATCACACTTCCGCACTGTTGTGTTGCATACTGGACAGTTTTGTACTGATGAAGCTGCTGATGACCACCACTACAATACTGATCAGTGCCCGATCAAAAGAGTGCCTGGTCTGCCTGTTCGACTGTGCGTGTACTATGTCCTTACCTGCGCAATCCTGCGGGCGTATCGGTTCATTTCCTTCACAGGGAAACGTTCCATCTGGCTCTAGAATCAGTCATGCCAGAAATGCGCTAACCAGTTCGGCAACCGCTGCTGGTTGTTCCAGATGAACGGCATGTCCGGCATCGGGTACAATGGCGTGACGGGCATGAGGCATCAGTTCGGCCATACGAGTGGCAATTGCACAGAACTTGGGATCGAGTGCGCCTGTGATCAAGAGGGTAGGGGTAGTGATGGTTGGTAATATCTCGTTCCCCCTTCGGGGGGATCCCTAG
>NZ_JANSHV010000274.1:0-682 GCF_047461775.1 Synechococcus sp. R6-5 | reverse complement strand
AGCAGTGTTCAGCGTAAATGTATCAGTTCCACGGCTAGATGCTCAGTATGATACCCTTCACTGCGGCTGCCGTCGGTGTTGGGCAAGGAGAATCTGCTCTCGGATCCAGCCCAGCCAGGGCTCCAGCCCGTCACCCGTCTTGGCAGAAAGACAAAAAATCGGCACAGAAGGGTTGATCTCGCGGATATTGGCCTGGATCCGATCCAAATCCACCTCCAACACAGGAACCAGATCCACTTTGGTGATCAGCAGACAATCCGCCTCTCGAAACATGATTGGGTACTTGAGAGGCTTGTCTTCCCCTTCTGTGACGCTGAGCAGGGCTACCTTGGCGTGTTCCCCCACCTCAAACTCCGCCGGGCAGACCAAGTTGCCGACATTTTCCACCAGCAGCAAATCCAGTTGTTGGGGATCCAGCAGTGCTTCCAATTGCTGCAAGCCCCCGGCCACCATGGCCGCATCCAAATGACAGGCCCGCCCCGTGTTGATGGCAATCACCGGGATCCCGTAGCGACGCAACCGCTCCGCGTCCAGTTGGGTCGTCATGTCTCCCTCGATCACCGCCAGGCGCAGCGAGCCGGCAAGAGCGACCACGGTTTTCTCCAGCAAAGACGTCTTACCCGCCCCCGGCGCGCTCATGAGGTTCAGACAGGTTACTGATACATTTACGCTGAACACTGCT
>NZ_JANSHV010000273.1:0-6547 GCF_047461775.1 Synechococcus sp. R6-5 | reverse complement strand
GGACTGATTGCCCCTGCACCTCCGTTAGTTAGCAGATGCGGGATCCTCACCAGTGCGCCGTTGGCCACAGTCTACGGCCCGCTTTGCGAATAGCCGTTTGGGCCATCCCAATCCCAAAGGATCCCATCTCTGCACCCCAAAGTTGCCAAAGTTGAATGAAGCTTATGATTCAAGCCGAGCCAAAAAGATTCGGCACAATGGGGAGAGCCATTTCACCAAGCTGTTGAGGACATCGCTATGGCCTACAAACTCTGGATCGACGGCCAATGGGTCGATAGCCAAGGGGGGGGGTTGATGACCATCGAGAACCCGGCCACCGGCGAGAAACTGGCAGAGGTGGTGGATGCCAGCCCTGCCGATGTGGATCGGGCGGTGCAGGCCGCCCAAACAGCCTTCTACGATGGCCGTTGGTCGAAACTCACCCCCGGCGAGCGCTCCCTGGCCCTCTGGAAATTGGCGGATCTAATCGAAGCTCGCGCCGCCGAATTGGCTCGCTTGGAATCGGAAAACACTGGCAAGCCCTACGAGTTCCTCAGCTTGGGGGGAGATCTGCCATTTGCGGTGGATAATCTGCGTTTCTTCGCCGCCGCCGCCCGCGACATCCATGGCTTTAGTGCTGGGGAATACGCCAAGGGCTACACCTCCCTCTTTCGCAAAGAGCCAGTGGGGGTGTGCGCGCAAATTACCCCTTGGAACTATCCGCTGATGATGGCTGTCTGGAAAATCGGCCCCGCCCTGGCCGCCGGCTGTACGGTGGTGCTCAAGCCCGCTCCTGCCACCCCCCTGACCACCCTGATGCTGGGGGAACTGATCGCCGAGGCTGGGATCCCGCCCGGGGTAGTCAATATCGTTACCGGAGGCAATGCCACCGGCCAAGCCCTGGTGGAGCACCCCCAGGTGCGCATGGTCAGCCTTACCGGCTCTACCGCCACCGGCAAGCAGGTGATGCGGACAGCGGCAGATACCCTGAAGCGGGTGCATTTGGAACTGGGGGGCAAAGCGCCGTTTATCGTCTTCGAGGATGCGGACGTAGAGACCGTTGCTGCCAAGGCCACATTTGCTGCCACCGTCAATACCGGCCAAGACTGTACGGCAGCCACCCGCGTCTATGTGCACGAGAGCAAGCTGGCGCAGGCGCAAGAGGCCATTGTAGAAGCCATGCGCAAAGTAACGGTGGGATCCCCTTTCGAGGCGGGAGTGGAGATGGGGCCTTTGGTCTCAGCAGCCCAGCGGGAGCGGGTGATGGGATTTGTGGAGCGGGCCAAAGCAGAGGGAGCCAAGGTGCTGACCGGCGGTCGGATCCCTTCCCAGTTTGCCCAAGGCTACTACTATGAACCCACGGTGATTGCCAATGTTGATCAAAAGGCGGAGATCGTACAGAGTGAGGTTTTTGGGCCGGTTCTCACGCTCGGCTCGTTTCGTGAAGAAGCGGAAGCGCTACGCCTGGGCAATGACGTCCTATACGGGCTGGCGGCTTCTGTGTGGACTCAGGACATCGGACGAGCGATGAAGTTGGCCGCCGATCTAGAGTTCGGCACCGTCTGGATCAACGACCATATTCCCATTGCCTCTGAGGCCCCCCATGGCGGCTTCAAGCAGTCGGGATTTGGCAAAGATCTCTCGGCAGAGGCGGTGCGCGACTACCAAATCACCAAGCACGTGATGATTGCAACCCGCTGAAGCAATGCCCATCTTGAGCAGAGATGACCACCAAACGGCAGTAGCCCACCCGGAGCATTCCCAGTCGCCGTGAAGCCGTTGGCGGCCTGGATTCCGGCCCACCTCCCTTGGGAGAGGGATTTAGGGTGGTCGCGTCAGCGGCGCGGAGCGCTCGGGGAACTCCCTAAAGCGATAGACTGGGGTGTGCAGCTCCCTGTCCGCTGCGAATCGGCCCGATTGGATCTTGATCGCCAAGCTTTACCCATGGGATCCGCAACTCTATCCGCCCCTTGTACCTTTCCCCTCACCGCTGTGGTGGGGCAGCAGGCGGCCAAGCTGGCTCTGCTGTTGGCAGCGGTGGATCCCAGCCTAGGGGGGGTGGTGCTGGTGGGGCCGCGTGGCACGGCCAAGTCGGTTTTAGCCAGAGGGATCCACGCCTTGCTACCGCCCATCGAGGTGATTGCGGGATCCTATTGCAACGACGATCCGGCGCGACCGGACACCTGGTCGGACTGGGCCAAGGCTCGCTACCCAGCCGGAGAGGTGCCGCCCACCCAAGTGATATCGCCCCCCTTTGTCCAGATTCCCCTGGGCGTGACCGAAGATCGGCTGCTGGGATCCGTGGATGTGGGAGCTTCGGTGGAGCGGGGAGAAACCGTCTTTCAGCCGGGGCTGCTGGCTGCCGCCCACCGGGGTGTGCTGTACGTGGACGACATCAACCTGCTGGATGACTCAATTGCCGATCTGCTGCTGACGGTGGTGGGCGATGGGGTGAATCGCCTGGAGCGGGAAGGGATCAGCCTGCAACACCCCTGTCGGCCCCTGCTGGTGGCCACCTACAACCCCGAGGAGGGATCCCTGCGCCCCCACTTGCTGGATCGCATGGCCATGGTGGTGCCGCTGGAGCGGGATCTGAGCCTGGAGGAGCGGCGGGAGATTGCCCAGCGAGCCAGCCAATTCGGCGATGCCCCCGAACCCTTTCTGGCACAACACCAAGCAGAACTGGAAGAAATCCGCACCCAGATTGTCCTGGCCCGAGAGTGGCTGCCCCAGGTCAAACCCCAGCGGGAACAGATCCACTACCTGGTGCAAGAGGCCATCCGCGGCAATGTCCAAGGCCATCGGGGAGAGCAGTTTGCCCTACGGGCCGCCTGTGCCCTGGCAGCTCTGGAAGGACGGGATCGCCTGTTGGCCGAGGATCTGCAGCAGGCTGTGCAACTGGTGCTGCTGCCCCGCGCCCAATACGACCCCGACCAGCCCCCCCCTCCCCCCCCGCCACCATCCCAACAGTCGGATCCCCCGCCGCCGGATCCCGACAAGGATGGGGAAGATAGAGAGGAAACGGATCTCCAACCGGAAAACCTGAGTCTGCCGGAAGAGTTTTTCTTCGAGCCGGAGCGCATTGCCCTCGACCCGCGCCTGCTGGCCTTTGCCCAGTCCCTCAACCAACAGGGGAAAACGGGATCCCGCAGCCTGGTGTTCAGCGCCGACCGGGGCCGTTACATCAAGCCCATCCTGCCCCAGGGATCCAACCCCCGCATTGCCGTCGATGCCACCTTGCGAGCCGCTGCTCCCTACCAGAAGAGCCGCCGCCAGCGACAACCGGGACGCGCCGTCGTCGTGGAACCGAGCGATATCCGCGCCAAAAAGCTGGTTCGCAAGGCCGGAGCCCTGGTGATCTTTGTGGTGGATGCCTCCGGCTCCATGGCCCTCAACCGCATGCAAGCGGCCAAAGGAGCGGCCCTGCGCCTGCTCACAGAAGCCTACCAGAACCGCGACAAGGTGGCCCTCATCGCCTTTCGTGGAGAAACTGCCGAAGTGCTGCTGCCCCCCACCCGCTCCATTGAGCTGGCCCGCCGCCGTTTGGAATCTCTGCCCTGCGGCGGGGGATCCCCTCTTGCCCATGCCCTCACCCAAGCCGTGCGGATGGGAGTCAATGCCCGTGCTGCCGGCGACGTGGGCCAGGTGATGCTGGTGGCCCTCACCGATGGTCGGGGCAACATCCCCCTCAGCCGCTCTTTGGGACGGAGCGATGGCAAACCCCAGTCGGGAACGGATCCCATCGACCTGAAGCAGGAGCTGCGGGAGATTGCCCTGCGCATCCGCGCCCTGGGGTTGAAGCTGCTCTTGATCGACTCCCAAAGCCGCTTTGTAACCACCGGCTTCAGCGCCGAACTGGCGGAATTGGCGGGCGGACGGTACTTTCATCTGCCCCGCGCCACCGACCAGGGGATCGCAGCCGTGGCCCGCTCGGCCATGCAGGAAGGACGCACCTACTCCTGAGAGAACAGCCTCTCCGTCGGCGGAGGTTGTAACTTTTCTTAATGGTTGGTTATGATCCCTGTAGGCGCTCTTTACCTTTTCCCATGGCTACAGGACTCCTGCCCCAACTTTCCCTGCAGAATCCCATGGCTGTCGATTGGGTTAGCCGAGGGGTAGGCGCAGCCATTCGTGCCCTCTTTAAGCATGCAGAGCGGCTGGAGGCGCGCGTGCGAGTGGAGCCTGTTGCCAAATTGTTGCAGGGTCGTATCGACAGCTTTGAACTGTTGGGCCAGCATCTGCAGATGTACAACGGCCTGAGGCTTTCGGCTCTGGAGCTATTCTGCAATGCGGTGGCCATCGATTTCAGCCAAATTTGGCAGGGGAAGATCAAGCTGCGCCAGCCAGTACAGGCCACAATGCGCGTGGTGCTGAGCGAAGACGATCTGGCGCAATCGTTTAACACACCTTTTGTGCTGAATAGGCTGGCCTTAGGAAAGCAGGATGATAGCCCCCTATCCTTCCATCACGTCCATATCAGCATCACCCCGGCGCGACGACTGCAATTCCAGGCAAATGTACAGCAGGGAGAAGCCAGGGCTTTCTGCGTCGGTTTTTCCGCCCAGGTTGAGGTGCTGGAGCGGCGTCGCATCCGCTTTACAGATCCAGTGTTTGAAAGCGGTACAGAAGAGGAGCTGGCCTTGAGCCAAGCTTTGGTACGCTGCCTGAATGAGCTTCTGGATTTGGATCGGCTCGCCTTGCGAGGCACTGAGCTGCGGGTAGACCGGGTGAACTTGCAGCCCCAGCAGATGATCCTGTACGGCAGTGCCACCCTAGCGCAATTTCCCACACGCCAACCCCAATGGGAAAGTGCTTGACAGCCTTTGGAAGGGCGGCTACGCTCAATAGTGGTGAGGAGTGAAGAGAAGAAGCCTCTGGGGTCGAAACACGGACAGACTCCCGGAGGTTTTTTCATGCCTCAGGAGCTTGAGAGCTCCGCTCTGCCCCTCGATCTTGATCTGTTGAATCTGTTGAACTTGTAGTCCTTTGACCCAAACTGGGACACTACACCCAAAACGTTGGTCGCGTCGTCGCGTCAGCGTTGCCGAGCAATAATGCATGCGGCCAAAGGCTTTTCTCAATGGCCCAGGCGCCTCACCCTAACCTGAAACGACTATGATTGCTCAACGTTGGTTACGCCTGGGGATCAAGCTGTCTTTCTTTGCCGTGATGTCCACAGCTTTGCCAACCGGAATACGGCGCGGCTTCTCTAAAGAATGGGGTAGCTGGGTATCCTAAAAGCTGGGGTTACGGCATCCTTCTTTATTCATGGGGATGAAGTGGCTCAAGACATAACGGTCATTCTAAGACCTAGGAAAGAACTCTTCAGCCTTGACCGTGAGGGGATGTTTATTCTTTGCCTACGGTTGGTTCACTATTCAAGCAGGTCTTGTCAAAGCGAGCACACCGAGTTTGAAACAGCAACTACTCCGCCTACTTGAGTTTTGGCGCCGCCGCTTTCCCCACAGCCTGCGCACCCAGGTGGCATTGGTCATTGCCAGCCTTTCGTTCGTCCCCAACTTGGTTTTCATCCTGTCGGTGCAGTGGATCTGGCCCGACACGCAGTTCAGCACTGAAGGGATCCTCCTGCTGCTGCTGTGGATCCCGTTGCTGGCGGTGCTGTCGGCGGTGGTGGGCTATGCTCTGTCCTCCATGATTTTGCGCCCCCTCACCCTGCTGGCCCGCGAGTTGGCTCATTTGGAAACCTTGATTAACCAGCCCGCCCGTTGGAATCTGCTGCTCCGCCCCGGGGATCCCCAGGAAGCCCTGATCTTGCGGCAGGCCTTTGCCCAGTTGCTGCGCCAGATCCAGATCGACCAAATGCGGCGAGAAGCCTTTACCGCCACCCTGGTTCACGACCTGAAAACTCCCCTCATCGCCTTTGGGCACCTGCTGAGCGCCTTTAAACAGGATCAACAGCTCGATCCGGAGCAACGTCGCGCTCTGCTGGATCGCATCCTGCAGGAAAATCAACACAATCTCTCTCTGGTGCAGAAAATGGTGGAGGCTCACCGCCTGGAGCGGGGAGAGATCGAGTTGCATCCTCGGCCTTGTGATCTGGGATCCCTGGCCAGAAAGGTGGCCGAGCGCATGGGATCCCTGGCCCAGGAGCGGGGGATCGATCTGCGAGTCGAAGGAGAAGGGTGGGGCAACGCCGATGAGGCAGAGCTGGAGCGGGCGCTGGTGAATCTGGTGGACAACGCCTTGCGCTACGCACGCCATGCGGTGGTGTTAATCGTCAGCCCCCACCAGATCCAGGTGCAGGATGATGGCCCCGGCTTGCCGGCTCCCCTAGAAGAGTTGGCCCAACCCTACGTGACCCAGCCCATTCATATTGCCGGCCACCACTACCCAACCGGCTCAGGAGGTCTGGGGCTATATATCGCCAGGCGCATCCTGCAGGCCCACGGGGGGGACTTGCGGTTGGTCGAGACGGGATCCCAAGGGACTGCTCTAGCCCTGGTGTTGCGCTAACCCAATAGATTGGTGCTGAACAAGACTGGTGTAGTCATTTTAAGTGACATACTCCCGCACTCATGTTGATGCAAAGCGCTCCGCGCCACTAAAG
>NZ_JANSHV010000272.1:0-2304 GCF_047461775.1 Synechococcus sp. R6-5 | reverse complement strand
CCTTAAACAACCGTTTCTGGTGTCCGCATCATTACTATAGCACAGAATATATCCGCCTTTCATTCCGACCCTCCTGCTGTTGCAGAGAGTGCGGGGCTTCCCTGCAGGCTGGCCCAACCCAGATTCCGAGAAACTAACGTCAGAACCTCAGGCAAGGCCACAAGCCCTGTTCAGAGGGGTTCAGATTTCCGAGTGTCGGCAATGGCCTAGGCCATAGATTTGCGGCGGTTCCGCCGGACGGCCACCGCTTTGCGCTTGCGCTTTTCTAGGTTGGTTTCAAAGTGCCGATGGTTGCGCAAATCCCGCAAAATGCCCGCCTTAGAAACCTGACGCTTGAAGCGACGCAGCGCCGATTCGATCCCTTCGTTTTCGCCAATCGTCACTTGGGTCATAAGCAAGACATCTCCTCCGTCAATCAAATGGGTTTGGTTACAACAGGGATCCCTATCCTAAACCATCTCCGCCCCGCTGCTTGCTGCTACAGTTCCTATTCACTGTAGCCGGCTGCCAAAGTTGAGCCCCGCAACCACCTCACCTTCCCTCAAATTGACAACGAATGAAGCAGTTGTCCCAGTGGGGGGTGGAGGGGAGGGTGGTGCTGGAGTTGGGCTGGGGGCACTGCCGATTACCGATTGCACAAAACCGGCGAAGCTAGACACCCGCGTATACACCCCATAGAAATTGGGCTGGGCGCAGCCGAAGCCAAAACTGGTGATTCCGGCCAGGGCAAAACCCGTGCCACTGGACACAATCAAAGGCCCACCACTATCGCCCTGACACGCATCGACTCCCCCCTGAGGAAAGCCGGCGCAGAGCATAGTATCCAAAATGGTGCCATCGTAGGATTGGGGCGCGTTGCACACCGCATTGGAGACGATGGGAACGGTGGCCTGCTGCAAATCTCGGGTACGGCCGCTGGGTTCTTGATCCAGGGCGCGGGGGAAGGTGGCTCCCCAGCCGAGGATGGTGGCGGCAGTGCCGGGGGCTGTCAGGTTGGTTTGGTTGGGCTGCACCAGCGGCAGGGTAGGCAGGTGCACTGGCCGAGAGAGGCGCACCAGGGCAATGTCGTTCCCCCCAAGCTGCCCCACCTGGGGGTTGTAGCCGGGGTTGAGGACAATTTGCGCGGCGCGAATGCGTTGGCCGGCACCGATTTGCAAGCGGTTGGTACCCAACAGCAGATCCAGATTTTGGGCACTCAATACCTGCTTGCCTTGATCGTCGAAAAAGCAGTGGGCAGCGGTAACTACCCACTCCGGCGCGATCAGGGATCCGCCGCAAGACAGCGCCTGAAAAGGATCTGGCTCAGCCGCGTCCAGCAAAGCCACCATCCAGGGAAAGGCCCCTTCGGGAGCAGGTCTGCCGCCCACAATCCGCTCCAGCCCCAAGCCTGAGCGCGGCGTGGTGAAGATTCGCCCTGGGGGCAAAAGGGCGGTGACGCGGTAGGTGCCAGGGGGCAAGTTGGAGAAGCGGAAGTTGCCGCCGCCGTCGCTGACGGTGCTGGGCTCCCCCGGGTCGAGGCGGCCATTGCCGTTTAAGTCCAAAAACGTGGTAATGCCCGGCAGCCCCGGCTCCCCCGGATCCCGCAGCCCATTGCCGTTGAGATCGTCGAAATGGGATCCCTCAATTCGTCCTGTGGGAGGGGCCGAGACTGGGGGAAGCGGGCGACTGGAACCCCCGCCGCCACAGGCGCTTATGCTCAGGGCCAGACACAACCCCAGCGGAATAGACCAAGAGCGAGCCAAGCCCAAGGAGGAATGGGATCGCGAGAGATGAGGCATGGTCAGATTCTCCAAAGCCAGCCGGTTGTACTAGCCAAGGATATCCTACCGGCGAAGCCTAAGGATTGCGGAACCGGGAACGCTTCCCCCCGCGCCCGGCTCTTCCGATTTGCCCCAAGACCCAACGTGGCGATGCGCACTTTAGCCTCTTGCCGCCTGCGCAACTGGGCAGTAAAACCAGGGTGGGAGGGTGTGTGGCAGATGAATATCGCGGTCTTGGGGTTCAAAGGGGGCGTGGGCAAAACCACCACGGCGGTACACCTGGCCCTCTACCTTCAGCAAAAACAAGGGGCAGCCCCTTTGGGTGGGTCGGGGATGGCCCTGTTGATCGACGCCGATCCCAATCGCTCGGCCTCTCGCTGGGCAGAACGGGGGCCATCCTTTCCTATTAAGGTATTGGCTGCGGATCCCACCACTCCCACGCCCACAGGCTTTCAGCACACGGTGATCGACACTCCTGCCCGTCCCACCCCGGAACAGTTACCAAAAAACTGGGTCTAAAGCCCCGCCCTAAGGCCTACGGCCC
>NZ_JANSHV010000271.1:0-526 GCF_047461775.1 Synechococcus sp. R6-5 | reverse complement strand
GGAGTCTGGGCCGTGTCTCAGTCCCAGTCTGGCTGGTCATCCTCCCAGACCAGCTACCCGTCATCGGCTTGGTAGGCCATTACCCCACCAACGACCTGATGGGCCGCAGGCCCCTCCCCCGGCGCGCACTGCGCTTTCCCCCGAAGGACGTATGCGGGATTAGCGCAACTTTCGTCGCGTTATCCCCCACCGGGGGGCGGGTTCCCACGTGTTACTCAGCCGTGCGCCACTCACCCGCCGAAGCGGGTGCGTTCGACTTGCATGCATTAGGCACGCCGCCAGCGTTCGTCCTGAGCCAGGATCAAACTCTTCATTGGATGGGCGGAGCGGGGTGCGCTCCGCCGGAGCGCCCGACACGGATGGATGTCACGGTTCAGTTGTGAAGGTGCCGACGGCTGGCGCGCGGCGATAAAAAACCAGGCGGTCTGCCTTGCGGTTCGACCGGCCTGGCGACAGCGGGTTGTCTTCCCCTGTCGCGTCCTCGTTTGGCGCTAGCCGCTCACGTCGTGCGTCTCTCCTTTGGATG
>NZ_JANSHV010000270.1:0-5202 GCF_047461775.1 Synechococcus sp. R6-5 | reverse complement strand
TTGCTCCGCAACGCTATTGCTCCACAACCCTGACGCAGTGTCCTAGAGTGTCCTAGTTTGAATCAAAATAACTATAAAGCTGGGCCAGCCTCTCCGACTCATCTGAATACGAAGAACAGATGGAGCTTTCTGGGGTCATTCATCATCCTCACTAAGCTCCGGCCTGGGGATCCCTTCATTGGCTCATGATTTTGGGAAACAGCATGAAAGCGCATGAGTTCTGGGCTCGTACCGACAGCCAAGGTCAACTGATCTTGCCCATGCGGGCGCAGGAGCAATTGCCCAAAGATCGAGTTGTGCGGGTGCTGGTGTTGGTAGATGAGCAGGAGCTGGCTCCAGCAGAGGTAGCGGATCCTTCACAGGAGCAGTTGCCTACTGCCTCGCCAGATGAGGAGCATCTTTGGTATGGAGCTCCCACCGTTCCCTACGATGGCATTTAGCGCATGGGATCTTGGCCGGACAGCCGCCAGCGGTTTAGGCGCGAGAGGGTTTCTGCATCCAAGTAGGCATCAATGCCCCGCTTGCTCGATAGCCGTTTTGGCTGGAGGTGCCGGATCTGCTGCTGGGCCTGCTGCACTTCATCCCACAGTTGTTCTGCCGAGACCCATTCGGCGTTGTAGCCACCGATCACCAATTGCTGGACACGATCGGAGGTAGCCACCCTTACCCGACACCCATCCTTCTGCAGCTGAGCACACAGCCGTTCAATGCAACTGTCGGCGGTCTCGCCATAGGAGGTATACAGGATCTCGATACCCGCAGGGGAGCGCTCTTGCCGGGCTGGAGTGGGTTGGGCGTAGGCATCGTACACCACAGTTGCCCGGTAGCCCCGGAAGGCCACATAGTTGGCCAAAGATTCCACCAAGCGCAGACGGGCCAATTCCATCAGGGAGCGACGCGCTAACTGGCTCAGGGTGGGCCAAGCTCCGATGATGTTGTAGCCATCAACCAAGAGGAAGGTGGGAGAGGAGGCTTGCATGGATGGCGGTGGATCCCTTGTCCGGGATCACACTTCTTAATCTTAATCTTTATCTTATTTTTAATCTTAGTACCCAGCCTTAAAGGTTACCCCACTACTCCGAATGCTCCGATACTTTCCCGGTTGTGAGCAGATCACGGTCTGCGCTGAATCCAATAGGTGGTGAACAGTTCGCCACTGGCCTGTTTCTGAATTTTGCCCCCCAAGGCTGCGATGCGCCGCTCCCACTCCGTTAGGGGGGTGAAAATCGGTTCGGTGCCTTTGAATAGCTCGATGAGACCCCATTGTTCCGCCCACACCGAGTCGGGATTGACCACTTCAATAATCACAGGTGCAGCCGGTCGCAACACTCGCATCAACTCTGCCCAAACCGCGTCGAAGTACTCAATCGGGTAGTAGTACAAAAATCCGGTGGCAATGGCCAGATCAAATTGCTCCGACTCGTAGTTTTCCAAATGGTGGGCGGATCCCTGTTGCATTGACTTGAACAGCTTGGAGTTAAGCTGGGGTGCCCGCGAGCGAATAAAGCGCACAATCTCACCGCTCAGCTCATGGCCGTAAAAGTAGGCTTGCCAATCGTTCCAGGGATAGGTCAGGAAGCTTACCCCACAGCCCAAATCCAAACAGGCTTCCCGTTTTTTGGGGGCACGCAGTTGCCAAAAGGGGATCCCGAGGCGCTCTTGCAGGTGATCCCGCTGCTGGGCTTGCCAAAAAGGCAGTTGCTCCAGGTCTGGGGGAAGTTGCCAACCTGGCCGACCCAGTTGAATTTCCAGCTCCCGATTGAAGCGAGCAGCCACAGAGGCAAGGTAGGGATCCCAGCGTTCCCCAGTTTGTGGTAACTCCATCTGTTGATGGCTTTGTCGTGGATGGTTGTGGACTTAACTTGCACTTAACCTACACTACCAGGACTCTCGGCCCGTAGGCTCCCGGCTGCAGGGATCCATTTACCCAGCTGTGGCTGCCGAGGATGGTGCCTGCCGGAATCTGAGCTTGGGATCCCAAACGGGTGTGGGCGCCGATGTAGCAGGGGGCGTGCAGTTGAGCGCTGGGATGGATCTCAGCCGTTTTGTGCACCCATATCCCCGGCGCCTGTTGCTGCACATCTTCCAGGGGAAAATCCGTCATTCGGCCCAGAAGAATGTCCAGTTGGCCGTGGTAGTAGCTGGCCGGCGTGCCCAGATCCCGCCAGTAGCCTGCGTGGAGATAAGCTTGCAGCCGGTGCCCTTGCCTGAGCAAATCGGGGAAGACACGCCGCTCAAAGCTGAGGGGATCCCCACTGGGGTAGTCTTTAAAAATGGCCGGATCCAAGACATAGGTGCCGGCGTTGATCGTGTCGGTGGTGAGGGTGAGGGCTTCTGCAGGGGTGGGTTTTTCCCGAAAAGATTGGATCTGGCCCCCTTCCCCAACTTCCACCAGGCCATAGGCGGTGATATCGTCCACGCGGGCGAGGGTGAGGGTGGCAATGGCCTTGCTCTGCACATGACATTGCATCAACGCCTGCAAATCCAGATCCGTGAGGATGTCGGCATTGAAAACCACCAAGGGATCCCCGGTGAAATAGGGCTGAGCCAGCACCAAAGCTCCTGCCGTATCCAAAGGCGTCTCTTCAGGAATGTAGCGGAGCTTCACCCCCAAAGCAGCGCCATCTCCCAGAGCAGCCTCAATTTGTTGGCCCAGATAACCCACGCTGAGTAAAATATCTGTCAGGCCGGCTCGGCGGCAGCGCCCGATCAGCCACTCCAAAAAGGGCACATCCAAAAGGGGCAACAAAGGCTTAGGCTGCAAAAAGGTAAAAGGCCGTAAGCGAGTTCCTTTCCCACCCGCCAAGATCACCGCTTGCATAACCACCCTCAACCCCGTTCTCTTCCAAAGATATTGACATCCTCTCCGCCCAATTGCTAAGGGGGATCCATTGGGTCGAGCCAAATGTTTTCTGCTACCCAGAACGTCGATTCTCCGTTGCCCACAGAGGGATACGGATTGCCCCCCCGGGCAACACAGCACGAGTCTTGATCGCAAGTCTCAGGGGATGCCTTTCTGGAGGAGATATTTCAATCTCAATTGGGATTCATAAGCTCAATCCTGAGACAGTTGATTTGCCTTTTTTAGAGCATGTTTGGAGAATTGCGACCCGCTCGCCCCAGTCGGGAATAGCCACCCAAAGCGGCAGTGTCAGGTGATACTGCCTTGCGGCGAGAATTGTGACAGCCTTGGATAGCTTGGATGGATTCCAATGGGTTTGCCCTTCACCTTCATCTGAGGTTTCGCCGATGTCTGTTTCTCGACGCCGATCCCTACAAGCCCTTTGCTTGACCCTGGCCGGATGCTGGGCTCTAGGCACACACCAGGGATCCCTGCTGGCCCAAGGTAGCGATTTGTTGGCTCAAGTTCAAGAGCGGGGGGTGCTCCGGATTTCCACCGACTCCAATTACCGGCCTCAGAGCTACCTCAATCCCGACGGCAGTTGGGAAGGATTTGACGTGGATGTGGCGCGCGAGATCGCCAAGCGCTTGGGGGTAAAGGCTGAGTTTTTGGATATCAACTTTGATGTCATCACCGCCGGATCTTGGAATGGCCGCTGGGATGTCAATGTCGGCTCCATGACCGTAACTGCCGAACGCCAGAAAGCTCTGCTGTTTACCATTCCCTACTACTACACCCCCGCCAGCTTCGTGGTCCACCAAGCCTCGACCCTGACCGATATCGCCGCTTTGGAAGGAAAGCGAGTCGGGGTGGGCACCGCCACCACCTATCAAGCCTACCTGGAGGGCAACCTCACCCTGGAAGGAGAGACCATCCAAGTTCCGGCCCCGCGGGTGGACATTCGCATCTACGACACCGATAGCCTGGCTCTGCAGGATTTGGCACTGGGGGATGGCACCCGCCTGGATGCAGTCTTGACAGCTTTGCCGACGGCTGAAAACGCCATTCGGGAAGGACTGCCCCTGAAAACTCTGGGGGATCCGGTCTACTACGAAGCCTTGGCTGTGGCCTTGGATCGCTCCAGCCCTGCCCCTTCCGAGAGCTTGCAAGCCAAAATTAACGAAATTTTAGAATCCATGCACGCCGACGGCACGCTAACAGCCCTCTCGAAGCGGTATTACGGCATTGATCTGACGAAAAAAGCTGAGTGAGCAAAGACTCTATCCCACTGGAGCAGCCCATTTACCCACCGCCCCGGATTCGAAAAGGGATCCCGTTCCCGGTGGCCCAGGGATTGTGGTTGGTTCTGTGGCTGTTGTTGTTGCTGTTCACCTTCAGCGGGGTACAGTTGGAGTTGGCCGGGATCCCCATCCGTACCTTGCGTCTCAACGGCAACTTTGTGCGCGAGTGGTGGTGGTTTATCTCGCAAGGGGTGGGCACTACTTTTCAACTGTCCTTGGTCTCCATCCTCTGTGCCACCACCTTGGCCTTTTTGTCGGCACTGGCGGGCCTCTCCCAGATTGCCCCTCTGAGCAGCCTCTCCGCTCTGTATGTCTCGTTGATGCGAGGCACACCTCTATTTCTGCAGTTTTTGTTCATCTACCAGGCTTTGCCGCAACTGGGCCTGGTGTTCGGCTCGTTCACTTCGGCGGTGCTGGCCTTGAGCCTGAACTATGGCGCCTACATGAGCGAGATCTTCCGGGCCGGGATCCAAGCCATTCCCATTGGGCAGCGGGAAGCTGCCTATGCCCTGGGGCTTAAGCCCTGGCAAACCCTGTGGTGCATCATTTTGCCGCAAGCTTTCCGAATTGTCCTACCCGACATTGGCAATCAATTCATCGCCATGCAGAAAGACACTGCCCTGGCCAGTGCCATTGCTTTGCAGGAGTTGATGGGCCGGGCTCGACAGGCAGGTTTGCCGCGCCAGCACTTCTTCGAGGCTTTGGTGGTGGCAGCGCTGTGGTACTGGCTGCTGACGTTAATCTTGTCATTTTTCCAAGGACGCTTGGAACGGTACCTGGCCCGCTAGAGGAGCCTGACTCTAATCCGGCCATTACTTTGGTGTCTGCTTGCATACGTTTGTGGTTGCCCACAAAGACCGGCTGTGCCGTTCGCGATAGCAGGGGGCTCCAAAAACAGCCAGAAAGCTGGGGGACATCATCCTGCACTGACCTGCCGCAGTGGGTGAAAGAGGATCCCTGCCACCTCAAGCGGAATGCCATTCAAGAGGCAGGGTTGGCCTTTCGAGAGAGCAAAGACCCGAAGTTTCGCAGCGTCAGCTAGAAATCGCAGGAGCCCCG
>NZ_JANSHV010000269.1:0-2453 GCF_047461775.1 Synechococcus sp. R6-5 | reverse complement strand
AAGCAGTCAGGGTCGGGTAGTTTACTTCTTCGCCAACATAGCTCTCGGGCAAAGGAGCAAAGGGGGCTGAGCGCTGGATGGCACTGAGCACGGCTGCATCCAACAGGGGATCTTCTGAGGGGGTTTGCAGGCGCAGTTCCCGCAAGGATCCCTGTCGATCCAGACGCACCTGCACCACCGTTACGTAGGATCCGGATGCCCGCCGTACCATCCAGTGTTGGCGAACCCTTTCTTGAAATTGAGCCAAGTAGTCTCCCCAATTCGGATCGGCGGTGGCATTTAGGCTGGGTGGGCCTGCCTGAGAGGACTCGATCCCACTGGTGCGACCGAAGTCGGAGTTGTGGGATCCGGTAGGAAAAGTCGGGGGCAAGGTGGGAGAAGGCTCTTCCAACGGGGCTGCGATCGGCTCTGGAGAGGGCAAAGTTGGGTGCGGATCCGCTGGAGCCGACAGGTAGGGTTGTGGCAAAACCTCAGGAGAACTTGCTGCTCTTTCGGGTTGAGGCTTGAGGCTTGAGGGATTGAGCAGGAGAGATCTGAGCCGATTTGGTCTCCACTGCTGCTGCTGAGGAGGTAGCCAGTAGGCTTTGCAGATGCCGACGATAGTCCTGTAGTTGTTGGCGCTGCAGAGAGGACAGAGGCCAGCGATCCAGCCATTCTTCCGTCAGATGTAGCGCCTCTGCCCAATTGTGATCGGCAACTGCCTGCTCCAGAGCTGCTAAACCCGCTGATAGATTTTCTAACCTGGCCTCTGGCTGCTGCTGAGGAGAGGCAGAGTTCCGGGCGGGCTGGGGCACCTCAAGCTCCCTTGTCGGCGGAGAAAGGATCTCAGGGACAGGACTCCCTGCGGCTGAGGCGAGCAGAGGCTGTGCCGTTGCAGAAGTGACCTCTACCCATTCACCTGGATTGGCCACTTGCGACTGCCCCACCGATACGTGATCCCGAGGTTCAGAGACACCGGACTCACGGGCGGAGACGGGCGCAATCCACTGCGGCTCTGGGGGCGGCTCATCCGCCATCTCCACCCACTGAAAGGAGATTATCTCCTCCTCCGGGATCCCAGGCCGCCAACCCATCCAGCTCATCGCCATGAAATGCAACGCGATGAAATGCAACCCTGCCGAGAGCACATTGGCCAGCCCCAGGCGCCAAGGTAAGGAGCGGCGTTCCTGCTCTCGTTTTTGTTGAGAACGGCTGAGGCGGGGCTCTGGATCCACCTCTCCGTCTGTCAAGCAATTTGCCTGGCTCTCAGCAGCCGGTTCTGGTTTGGGGGAGGTGGACTCTGCAGTAGGTTGGGCCGGGATCCCTGTGTTACGGAGATCTCGGTTGGGGTTCAATTCGTTTTGCACCTTTCCACCTCTCCCCACAGCCACATGCCAACAGAAGCCCACTGACACTTTTCTACTTCCCTCAATCAATAGCCCATCTCTGGATAGAGGGGGAGTTGTCGATGTCCAAACGCGACCGCTGTGGCAGGGCAAAGCTGTGTTGGCTTATACGGACTTCGGGTATTTCGACGCCTACTCTTTTTGCTGAGGGCAATGCTTTGAGTCACCTGGGCTCACGAAAAGCTGGCTCATGATCCTTCGAACAAGACTTGTGGAGCGGGTTTATGCTTGTTACCCAGCAACCTGTCCTGAGGCGGTTTTGGTACCCTGTGATCCCAGTATCAGCTCTGGAAGCCGGCCCACAAGCTTTCACGCTGCTGAAGACCCCTTTGGTGCTTTGGCTCAATGAGTTGGGGCAGCCCTGCGCCGTTTTGGATCGCTGTTGCCATCGCTCCGCTCAACTCTCCAAGGGGGTCGTCTGCAATGGCCATATCCGCTGTCCCTATCACGGCTGGGAGTTTGACGGCTCCGGCACCTGTGTGAAGGTGCCCCAACTTACAGACAACTTCATCCCCCCTACCTACAAGGTGGAGGGGTTTCGCTGCCAAGAGCGCTACGGCTATGTTTGGGTGGCATTGGCAGAGCCCTTGACCGATATTCCCGAGATCCCAGAGGTGGCGGATTCCCGGTTTCGCCAAATTCATCAGTTCTATGAGGTCTGGAAATGTGCTGGCCTGCGCCTGATGGAAAACTCCTTTGACAATGCCCATCCCCACTTCGTCCATCAGCAGAGCTTTGGGGTGATCTCCGAGCCTGTACCCCCCGATCTGGACAGCCTTGAAGAACTGGAATATGGCCTTCGGGCCACCTCTGTTTTGCCGGTGTTCAACAGTGACTTGCAGAAGCAAAACTTGCGGATGTCAGAGGATCGCACAGTGCGTATCCTGGAGGGCACCTGGTTTATGCCTTTTGGTCGCAAGCTCAAAATCACCTACCCCAACGGCCTCATCCACATCATTTTCACAGCGGCTACCCCCATCGACGACCAAACCTCGCAGGTGGTGCAATTCTGTTTGCGCAACGATTCAGAAGCAGAGGTGAGTGCTGAGAGCATGACTCTAGTCAATA
>NZ_JANSHV010000268.1:0-3634 GCF_047461775.1 Synechococcus sp. R6-5 | reverse complement strand
CTTATTATTGACTAGAGTCATGCTCTCCGCCAGGCTGGGGAGTGGGAGTGGGTGTAGCTTCCGGCGTTGGGGTCGGTGTGGGCGTGGCTGTCGGTGTTGGGGTTGGTGTTGGGGTCGGTGTGGGTGTCGCTGCTGGTGTCGGGGTTGGTGTTGGAGTTGGTGTGGGAGTGGGCTGGGCGGCCTGCACCTGGAAAGACCACTGCTGGATGGTGGTGTTGCCGCTGGTATCGGCAATTTGGACGGCGATCAAGGTCGGTCGATCGGTGGGCAGCGGCTCGGCAGGGGTGTAGGTAAAGCCGGTGCGGGTGAGCTGGGCTTGGGCGGTGACATCCACATTGTTCACCAGCAAGGTAAAGCTATTCAGGTCAATTCCTTGGTCATCTTGGAAACGGGCTGAGATGGAGGGGCGAGGGTTGTCTGTTAGGGATCCATTGGGAGGGGCCAGTTCGCTGATGGTGGGGAAGGTGGTGTCGGTAACCCGCCCGATGGTGATGGTCTTATCCGGCAGCTGCACCAGGGTTACCAGTCCATCCCGCTCCAAGCGGACAAAAACAGGCGCTTCTGAGGCCCGGTCTTGGCTGCGGAAGGTGTAGCTGCCCTCGTATTGCCCTGGGCGGGTTTCCTGCAGTGGCAGGTTGTAGGCAATGCCGGGGATGGAAAACGATCCCTGCGCACCTGGGGATCCCAGCAAAAACACGGTAATCGTATCTCCTGGGTTTACAGATCCCAGCTCTTCGCGGGCAAAGAAGGTTCTCACCTCTGGAGCGGCGGGCAGCGTTTCTACCAGAGGCTCAATGGGAATGTCCGGCGTGGCCAGGGGTTCGGGCGTAGGAGTGACCTGGGCAAGGAGCTCGGTACGGATCCCAGGGCCGGGAATGGCAGCCCCCACCGGCGGATCCAAATTGGGCACCCGGCCCACCTTGGCCAGCGCTTGGTAGGTAAGAGCAGCCACTTCCCCCCGCGTGGCCACCGCCTGGGCATTCAATTGGGTGGGGTTGGGGTAGAGCACCAACAGCCCTTCCTGAACTGCTGTCGCGATGGGGGCGCGGGCAAAGTTGGGAACCAAATTGGCATCGCCGAACGCGGATAGGATCGCGTCAATTTGGCCGGCATCTTCGATGAGCCTACCGTTGGTGGCGGCACGGGTCAGGACAGTGATGGCCTGCGCACGGGTGAGCACATCGTTGGGGCGAAAGGTGCCGTCCGGAAAGCCGGAAACAAACCCTGCCGCTGCCGCCGCGCCGATGGAGGGAGCCGCCCAACTGGGAATGGGATCGGCAAAGGAGCGCACAGGAACGTTGGTATCTAGGCCAAAAGCCTTGGTGACAATAACGGCAAATTGGGCACGGGTGATGGATTCATTGGGACGAAAGGTGCCATCCGGGAAGCCGCCGATGATCTGCCGTTTATTCAACCCAGCAATGTACTGGGCACCCCAATAGGTGCTGATATCAGAAAGTTGGGCCCAAGCGGGATCCCCAAGCCAGGCCAAGCTGCTGCAACTGATCACCAGAGCGGCGGTTTTCCAGCCCTGCCAAAGGGAAAGCTCACGCATCGTTCACACCTCAGGTTCTGGGTACAGGATTCAGGTCTCGGATCCCCACTCTTGGCTGGGAGAGGCCATAGAAACTGGCCGGACAGAAGAGTTGGAGAGGATATCCAAACCGCACACCCAGACGAGGAAACCTTCTGAAAAGTTCTGTCTGGCCACCGGTTTCGCCAACCTTTCAGGGGGCAGGATTGGGGTAGCGCTGGTGCACCGCCTCGATCTCCGCCAGGATCTGCGGGGACAGCTCCACATCCAGGCAACTGAGGTTCTCTTTGAGTTGGGTTAGGCTGGTGGCCCCAATGATGGTGCTGGTGACAAACCAGCGGCTGCGCACAAAGGCCAAAGCCAACTGGGCCGGTGTCAGACCGTGCCGGCGGGCAATTTGCACATAGGCGGCCACCGCTTCTTCCACATTCGGCTTGCGGTACCGCTGGCCAAAGCCTTCAAACAAGGCCAAACGGGATCCCGGCGGCTTCACCCCCCCCAGATATTTGCCCGTCAGCAGCCCAAATCCGAGCGGGCTGTAGGCCAGCAAGCCCACCTGCTCGTGGCGGCAGACTTCCGCCAGGCCCATTTCAAACGTGCGGTTGATGAGGCTGTAGGCATTCTGAATCGAGACCACCTTGGGCAACCCCAGTTGCTCAGCCACCTGGCAGAACTTGCTCACCCCCCAAGGGGTTTCGTTGCTCAGGCCAATGTAGCGAATGAGACCCTCTTGCACCAATTCCGCCAGAGCCTGCAACTGCTCGGCAATGGGAACGGTGGGCCGCTCCTGGCTGGGATCGTAGGCAACGCCCCCAAACAGGGGCACGTAGCGATCCGGCCAGTGGATCTGGTAGAGGTCGATGTAGTCGGTCTTCAGGCGCTTGAGGCTGCCGGCCACCGCCTGCTTGAGGTTGTCGCGGGTAATGGACAGGGATCCGCCGCGAATCCAATGCCAGGGCCGACCAGGGCCGGTGATCTTGGTGGCCAGGATCAGGCGATGCCGCGGTTGGTGTTGTAGCCACTCGCCGATGTAGCGCTCGGTGGATCCCTGGGTTTCCGCCCGCGCCGGCACCGGGTACATCTCGGCGGTATCGATGAAGTTGATCCCGTGCTCCACCGCGTAGTCGAGCTGTTCGAAAGCCTCAGACAAAGTATTCTGCTGCCCAAAGGTCATGGTGCCCAGGCAGATCTCGGAAACTTGCAAAGGGCTGTGGCCAAGCTGGCGGTAGCGCATGGGGAATCTCCGTCTCCAACCCTAGACAGCGCGCCAGTCCCCATTGTGCCCAAAACCTGTCGGCCTACGGGATCCCCCGCTCTGCCCCCGTTCCTATTTCGGTGCGGATCCCAGCAGAGGAACGTACTCGCGGTAGAGCTGACCCAAAATTTCCAGACCAATGCGGGTGCGGCTATCGGGGGGGCGAGCCTCAATGGCCGCCTTGACTTGTAAAATCGTGCCCACCGGATAGGGGGAGCGCAGCTCCTCCCGCTTGCCCAAAAACACATCCGTAAAGTAGTCGATCAGCCGCTTGACTTCTCCCACGTCCTTGCGGGAAATGTCCATATCCAAAACGGTGGTCAACTTGGCCCGCATAGCCTGAAAACTTTGCTGGCCGGTGTTGAGGGCCACCCGCTTGGCCAGGCTATCCACCACAATTCGGGTGATTTTCTCTACATTTTGAGTCACAATTTCTCGGTGGCGGGCGGCAAAGCGCAACTGAACCTCATCCAGAAATCGTTCTCGTTCCAGAATCTGGATGCCCTGTTGCTCCAAATCCACCCCATAGCTCTGCAATTGCTTATACTGATTCAAAACCCATTGGTTGTAGAAGGAATCGGCCAAAACTCGCCAATAGCTAATGAGGGTGGCCTCGGCAGAGGGAACGCTGACCAAATAGGCCTCGCTGGTGATCAGGCGCAAATGCTCTGTCAGCTCATCTCGCTCCTTCTCATCCAAGTAGGAGGTGCGCGGCACCCAAACTGCCCCGTACTCGCTTTTCACCTCTCCGGGCAGGGATCCGAAGAGGGTGTCAAAAAACTGATGAATGCTGAAGAGAAGAAACTTTCCCGGATCCTGAAGGCGGTTGAGCAGTTCCTGTTTTT
>NZ_JANSHV010000267.1:0-8334 GCF_047461775.1 Synechococcus sp. R6-5 | reverse complement strand
GCGGGGCTCCTGCGATTTCTAGCTGACAAGCGGCCAACAAACCCTTCTCTCAAGTTCCCCAGAAGCTCTACTAGCTTAGCTTTAGGGTTGGCTCTCCAGGATCTGGACAAGGGGGAACGACCGCTCCCACCCAAATTAGATCCTCTAACCCATCAACTAGTTATCCAACTATTTATTTTATTAATGTCCTCTGGGCGTTGGGGCAGACTCTCTCCTGAGGATCCCTGGGGACGAATGAGCTCGATCGGCAGGCCATCGGGATCGGCGATGAACGCCACTTCATAGACCTGGCCCCCAATTTGCTGGAGCTGGGGCGGCAGCAGCAGGGTAAGGGGCACTTGCGCTCGCAAATGTTCTAGGTAGTTGGCCAGGGATCCCCATTCGGGGCCCACCTCAAAAGCGGGGTGATAGTAGCCCACATAGTGGGGATCCCCAAAGGGATCCGGGGCAGGATGGGGCTGCGGCACTTGCATCAGCTCCAAACGCCCCCAGGGGCCGCGCATCCAGCAGGCCAGCGTGATCCCGGCAGTAAAGCGTTCTTCCACCGCAAAGCCCAGCCCCTCGTAAAAAGCGATGGAGCGGAAGATATCGGCGGTGCGAATGGAAAAATGGTGTAGTTTCATCGTCCTGTAAAGCAGCCAGATGGGGCCAGACCGCTCGGATCATCGCCGATGACGGCTGGTCAAGCGCAGACAGACTTGCTACGCTCCAGAAAAGTAGGCTGTCTATCTTAAGCACCTCTTGCAGTGTATGCTGGCCCGCCCAATCCTTGGGGCGGGAAATGCGACAACCTAAGCCGATTGCTGCCAACCTCAATTATGCCTAAGCTGGTCATTGTCGAATCTCCCACCAAAGCCCGTACCATCCGTGGGTTCTTGCCTGCGGGGTATGAGGTTCAGGCCTCGATGGGACATGTGCGGGATCTTCCCGATTCGGCATCTGAAATTCCAGAAGAATTGAAAGGAGAAGAGTGGAGCCGCCTGGGGGTCAATGTCCACGCCGACTTCGAGCCCCTCTACGTCATCCCCAAGGACAAAAGAAAGGTGGTCAAGGAGCTGAAGGAAGCGCTCAAGAAGGCGGACGAGCTGATCCTGGCCACCGACGAAGACCGCGAAGGGGAAAGCATTAGCTGGCACTTGCAGCAGGTGCTGCAACCCAAAGTGCCCACCCGCCGCATGGTGTTCCACGAGATTACCCGCGAGGCCATTCAGGAGGCGCTGCAAAACTGCCGTGAGGTGGATGAACAACTGGTGCGTGCCCAGGAGACCCGCCGCATCTTGGATCGCCTGGTGGGCTATACCCTGTCGCCGCTGCTGTGGAAAAAAATTGCCCCCAAACTCTCGGCAGGGCGGGTGCAGTCGGTGGCGGTCAAGCTTTTGGTGGATCGAGAGCGGGAGCGGCGCGCCTTCAGAAAAGCCTCCTACTGGGATCTCAAAGCGGAGCTGCAGCCCAAAACGACCGTCGCCGGCCAGCAGGCTGTCTTTCCAGCAGAGCTGGTGAGCTTGGGTGGCAAACGCCTGGCCAATGGGCAAGACTTCGATCCCAGCACCGGCCAGCTCATTGCCGGGCGGGATGTGGTGTTGTTGGATCAGGCCCAGGCCGAGGCCCTGCGGGATCGCTTGCTGGGAAAAGCCTGGATCGTCAGCTCTGTGGAAGAGCGCCCCTCCACCCGCAAACCTGCCCCTCCCTTTACCACCTCCACCCTGCAGCAGGAGGCCAACCGCAAGCTGCACCTGTCGGCCCAGCAGACGATGCGCATTGCCCAAAAGCTCTACGAAGAGGGCTACATCACCTACATGCGCACCGATTCGGTCCACCTGTCGGAGCAGGCCATCCGCGCTGCCCGCGCTTGTGTGGAGTCGATGTACGGCAGAGAATATCTCAGCCCCGAGCCCCGTCAGTACACCACCAAAACCAAAGGGGCGCAAGAAGCCCACGAGGCCATTCGTCCTGCCGGATCGGAGTTTCGTCTGCCCAGCCAAACTCCTCTGTCCGGCCAAGAGCTGGCCCTCTACGACCTGATCTGGAAGCGCACCGTCGCCAGCCAAATGGCCGAGGCGCGGCAAACCCACACCACGGTACTCATCGCCGTAGACGATGCGGTGTTCCGGGCCAGCGGCAAACGCATCGATTTTCCCGGCTTTTTCCGCGCCTATGTGGAGGGATCCGACGACCCCGATGCTGCCCTAGAGGATCGGGAGGTGCATCTGCCCCTGTTGCGGCAGGGGGATCCCCTCCGCTGCCAGAAGCTGGAACCCGTTGCCCACGAAACCCAGCCTCCAGCCCGATATACGGAAGCCTCCTTGGTCAAGGTGTTGGAAAGTGAGGGCATTGGCCGCCCCAGCACCTACGCCACCATCTTGAATACGATCATGAGCCGTGGCTACGTCAGGCCGATGGGAAGTGCCCTCGTGCCCACCTACACGGCTTTTGCAGTCACCGAGCTACTGGAAAAATACTTTCCCAACCTGGTGAATACCCGCTTCACTGCCGAGATGGAGCAAACGCTGGACGACATCGCTTCTGGACAGGCGGAGTGGTTGCCCTATTTGCGCCATTTCTTCTTGGGCGAGCAGGGTCTCGAGGGACAGGTGAAGGCGCGCGAGCTGGAAATTGATTCCGGCCTGGCCCGCTCCATCCATCTGGAGAACCTGCCTGTCAAGATCGGCATTGGCCCCTATGGCCCCTATGTAGCAGTTGAAACTGAGTCTGGAGAGGTGCGCGCCAACCTGCCGGAGGATATTCCCCCCGCCGATCTGAGCGCAGAACACATCGCGGAGCTGATCCAGCGGAAGCAGGAAGGCCCCAAGCCCATTGCCTTTCACCCGGAAACCCAAGAGCCCATCTACGTGATCCCGCAGGGCCCCTATGGCCCCTATGTGCAGTTGGGGGAAGTTTCTGAGGACAACAAAAAACCCAAGCGCACCTCTCTGCCCAAAGGGCTGAAACCGGATCAGGTTACGCCAGAGATTGCCTTGGGGTTGCTGAGCTTGCCCCGCACCTTGGGGGAACACCCGGAATCGGGGAAAAAAGTGCAGGCCGGCATTGGCCGCTTCGGCCCCTACGTGGTCTGCGATGGCGATTTTCGCTCTCTGCCCGCCGAGGAGGATGTGCTGACCATCAGCCTGGAGCGGGCGCTGGAGTTGTTGGCCCAGCCCAAGAAAGGCCGTGGGCGCGGCTCTGCCAAGCCCTTGCGGGAGCTGGGATCCCATCCTGAGGATGGTGAGCCGGTCAATCTGCACGACGGCCCCTACGGGCTGTATGTCAAACATGGCAAGGTCAATGCCTCTTTGCCCAAAGGGATCCCTGCCGAAGCGGTTACCCTGGAAATGGCTCTGCAGGTGCTGGCTGAAAAAGAAGGCTCTTCTGCAGAGGTCAAGGGGAAAAGCCGCTCGACCGGCAAAGCGGGCTCCTCGGTCAGTAAAACCCAAGCCAAAACTGCCTCCAGCAGCCCTACAGCCCAGCCGGCTGGAGATGCTGTGCCGCAGAAGCGGCGTAAAGCACAAACCACTTCCACCGGCGGCGGGATGGCCAAAGAGCCGCAAGCGAATGGGTCAGCCCAGGTGGGATCCCGTCCCACCATTGTGAAGATCACCCCCAAAGCCCCCGCCTGAGGTCAGCTTCTTGGGGTGCGATGGCCCAAGGTCGCCTGCTCAGGGTGGCTTAGGGGTTAGCCATGTAACAGTTTTGCTGACGAAACAACTGCTCCAAGGGCCACAAGCAGCGGCCACAGCGGCTTCCCGATTGGCAATGCACCCGCATCGCTTCTGCAAACGGCAAGGGATCCTGCTGCTGGCGCTTGAGAATCTGGGCGTGTTCCAGCTCACTGCAGTAGCAGTAGGCAGGATGGCGACGATGGGGGTGTGCAAGGGACACGGGAGTAAATGAGAGTTGGAGTCGGGGCCAACAGCCTTCAGCTCAACGTTATCACCTGGGTGCCGGGGAAGTAGTGATTGAGAATTTGCGGCGCCGTGTAGCCCTGCTCGGCCAAGCCACGGGATCCCCACTGACACAGTCCCACCCCATGGCCGGCTCCGCGATAGGTAAAAAGGTACACTTCCTGCTGGCCGGCCTTTGGCTGGAGACGTTCCCACGTGAAGCGGTTGCTGGGGAGGATCCCCCAACCCAGGGTTTGGCCAAGGCGCAGCACAAACTCTTGGCCAGTCAACAGTTGGGATCCAACGCGGATGCGCAGGGGGCGACCCCAGGGATCCGACTGCACAATCTCCAGATCGCCGTTGCCGAAGGCTGGCTCCAACTCCCGTCGGCTGAGTCGGACGCTGTGAGGGCCATAGAAGGGAGAGGCGCGACACCCGTCACAGATCACCCCTTGTAGGTAGGGGCGGGCGGGTGGGGCAAAAATATCCTGATTGGCGCTGGTGTGGCCCCCACAGGTGGAGTGAAACAGAACCTCTATCGGCTGGCCGGCATGGGTTAGGATCTGCCCTCGGGTTGCCCGCACCGCAGCAGTGGTCGCCGCCGTCTCATAGGCCAGGCCACCATAAAACTGGTGGGCGGTGGAATCCTGCAATAGCCTTATCGAGGTAGAGGGCCATTCTCTTCTGGGGCCGGGGCACAGATGGGGAACGGCCAAGGTACGGGCCAAGATGGCTTGCGCCTGCAAGGCGGCAGCTGGCCAGTCGGCGGGCATTTCGCTGGGCACCAAAGCCAGCAGATAGTCTTCCAACTTCACCCAATTCACCAGATGCAGGCGACCTAAACCCTTGGGACGAATCTGTACCCAGCCCCGATAGCGACGCTCCTCCCCTGCGAGGGAGCGCAGAGCTCCCCCCTGTAGCCAAAGGGATCCCTGGTAGCGACGAGGCTGTCCCGGCCCGGTCAGCAGGAGCTCTTGGCGGCGCACCTGTAACTTCCAGGCACCTGTTGGAAAAGGCTGCTGATTTAAAACAAAAGGGCCCATCAGCTCCAACTCGGCCAAGGGATCCGCACTCCAGCGGCTGAACAGCTCCACGGCCAACCACCCCTCTGGAGGAGCGGTTCGGGCCGGCAGAGCGCCCACACAAGCAGCGCCGGCGGCTCCCAGCGCCATGGCCCCAAACCGTCGTCGTCGCATAGGTTCTCCCCGGAACTGCCCCCGTCTCAAGGTGAGCTGGCCAGCAAAGGATCGTATCCCAGTTGCTGGGTAAGCCGGGCGCGGGCCAATTCCCGATATTCCCAAAAGTGTTCTCCTGCAGCGCAGAGGCCCAAATATAGGTTCAGCAGGCTCGGTTTCTGTCGCCAAATCGTCCATAGCTGCCGCCAAAATTGGGCGCGGATTTCGGGATGAAGGATCCCTTGCCGCCAGATGAGTTGTAGAAGCAGATGGATCCCTTTGCGGAGGGGCAGCTTCATCATTTGCCGCCGGCCATCTTTGATGCCGATATTCAGGCATTGTTGCAGGCAGCGAGATAAATATCGCGCAGGATCATACAGTTTCCAAAAACTTTCCAGATACTCTCGGGCAATCTCCGATAGAGAACGGGTGGGAATGAAATTCATCAGCGTATTTTGATCGCCGAACTCAGTAACGCCGATCCCTTCCAGCAAACGTTCCTCCTTCTTCAAGCGATTCCAGAGTTGCGTGTTTGGCAAAGCCTGTAAAATGCCCAGCATTGGCTGAGGAATACCGGTTTGCTCGACAAAAGCCTGAATGCGCTCCCCTGCTCCTGGCCGCTCTCCATCAAAGCCCAGAATAAACCCAGCATAGATCAGCAGTCCAGCATCGTTGATCTTGCGACAGGCCTCCACCAAAGGGTGGCGGGTATTCTGGAGCTTTTGGGTCATCTGTAAGCTGTCTTGGTCTGGAGTCTCAATGCCCAAAAAGACAGCATAGAAACCCGCCTCTACCATTAACCTCATCAGTTCTTCATCTTCGGCCAGGTTAACCGAAGCCTCTGTCATAAAGGTAAATGGGTAATTGCGCTTTTGGCTCCAAGGGATCAGCTCTCGCAAAAATCGCTTGACGTTGCGCTGATTGCCGATAAAATTGTCATCCACTACAAATACCGAACCCCGCCAACCCAAGTCATAGAGAGCCTGCAGCTCAGCTAGCATTTGACTTGGCTCTTTGGTTCTTGGCTTGCGTCCGTAAAGAGAGATGATATCGCAAAACTCACAATTAAAGGGGCAACCTCGCGAAAATTGGACTGACATCATGAAGTATTGATCCATACGCAGCAGATCAAACCTTGGCAAAGGACTTTGGGTTACATCCGGTTTTTCCGCGGCCCGAAAAATGCCCGACTCTTGACCTGCTTCTAGGGCCTTGACAAAGGCCGGTATGGTCACTTCCCCTTCATCCAAAACCAAATAGTGAGCACCAGATTCCAGGGCATCCTGTGGCACAGAAGTTGGATAGGGTCCGCCCACCGCTACTTTTTTGCCCAACTGCACCGCTTTGCGAATGAGGGCGTGGAAATCCTGCTTCTGCACCAACATGGCTGACAAGATCACCAGATCGCACCACTGCCAATCGGCTTCTGTTTCATCAGCTACATTGCGATCCACAAAGCGAATCTCCCAGTGTTGGGGCAGCAAAGCAGCAACGGTGATCAAGCCCAGAGGTGGCATTAGCGCTTTTAGCCCCACCATCTCAATGGTGCGATTGTAAGACCAGAATGATTGAGGAAAACGCGGATAGAGCAGCAACGCCTTCATACCAACCAGCTCCTGAGTTGCAGATCGACCAACTTGATCCCCTACTGGTTTCCCATCGATTTGCTAGGCTTAGATAAAGCAGCCACAGATCAAACGCCTGCTCGCAATATCCTGCTGATGTTAGCCATTGGCAGATCTTGTGCAGGCTATCTGTGGAGAATCCTATGGTTCTGCGGCAAAAACTTAGCGGGCAGGGCCAATGGAGTAAAGCTTATCGGGATCCCTTAAAGTTGGTTTTGGTTATCGTCGGGCTGAGTGTTGACGTTCCCCTAGCGTACCCCCTGCAATCTTGAACCAAACCCTGCCCTCTCACGGCTGGGGACGAAGTCAGTTCGGCGCACCTTGCTCAAAAACCTGCTGAACCAAGCCGCTGACGATGGAAAGTACAATTGCGCCGATAAACGCCCAGCCGAAATTATCGATGTTGAAAGCATTCCCGGCCAGCTTATCGGCAATGGCTAGACAAATGCCGTTCAAAATCAGCCAAAACAAACCCAGGGTAAGAACCGTAATCGGCAGGGTGATCAGCCGGAGAATCGGCCTAACCAAACCATTGACCAGACCAATGGCCAGAGCCGCCACCAAAGCCCCGCCAAACCCGGAGACGTGGATCCCGGGCAAAAGCCAAGCCAGGATCATTACACTCAAGGCTGACATCAGCCAGGTGGCCAAAAGAGTTGCCATGCTCCCTCCTCTGCCCTGATGGGGCCGCGATTTTGCCCTCTATGCTAGCTGATCTCCTCAGGGATCCCTTGCGCAGAAACCTCTTCAGGGCTGTAAGTTTGCAGGGCCAAAGCATGAATGCTCCGCCCCATGTGTTCCGCCAGAGCGGCATACACCAGGCGATGTCGCTGTAGGGTCGTTTTGCCGACAAACGAAGGCGACACTACTTGAACTCGGTAGTGCCCTCCTGTCCCGCCCCCGTGGCCGATGTGAAGGTGGGACTCATCCTCCACCTGCACATGAAGAGCCTGCAGCTTCTCCATCAGGTGCTGCCGAAGGTAGTCGGGGGTAAGCATGGCAACCCCTCTGGATGAGATGGGATCCCTTAAGATTGAGCCGTGGCCTTAGCAAAGGCTGCCTCGACCAGCGGACGCAGCTCGTTGCGGGCGTGCATCTCTTGGATGATGTCGCAACCGCCCACAAACTCCCCATCAATATAAATCTGCGGGATAGTAGGCCAGTTGGAAAACTCTTTAATCCCCTGGCGGATCTCAGGATCCTCGAGTACGTTAATCGCCGTGTAGGGGAAGCCCAAACTATCCAGCACACGAACGGCGGCATAGGAAAACCCACATTGGGGCATTTCCGGGGTGCCCTTCATGTAGATGAGCACCTTGTGGGTGCGGATTTGCTCACGGATTTTCTCTTCCAAAAGGGGATCCAGCATGGTGTTCAGCCACTATAGCGACAACAGTTGATAGGCAAACTGGCATCCTATCGAGATCTCATTTTCGTCTACTTTTAACATGCTCGACACTTTTCCCACGGTTGGGCCGAGAGATTCTCTCATAGACTCTGTTCTACGGACGCCACCAGCAAGCCCCATTGCCCAGGGCTGGCCCAAGCCCCCAACCTATCCAGGCAGCGACCCCAGGATCCATGTTAATTTCTACACCAACATGGTTAGCGACAGGGTCGGCGACAAACCTCAAACCCTGATTCTTCCGTTGACCC
>NZ_JANSHV010000266.1:0-3826 GCF_047461775.1 Synechococcus sp. R6-5 | reverse complement strand
TGTAGAGGCCGGTTTGCAGTTGATGGCGAAAGAGCTTGGCCAAATCTACGGGCGAGATCAACCCTTGCCGCTGCAGGCAACGCCCCAGAGGCTCCTCCAAGCCCCTAGCGACCAACTGGCTGACCACCTGCTCGTCCACCAAGCCAAAGCGCGTCAGCAGGCTTTCCAAACGATGCTTTTCTTCAGGGGCGAGGGCGGCGACCACCCGACCTTGGTAAAACCAAATCCGCTGAATGCCATTGGGTGCCCAGATGGATAATTGCCCTGCTTTCTTACCCTTTTCCATTAAATGCAACAGGTCGCATAAGGAAAATTCCTGAAGATCTCCAAGCATCGCCATACTTTTGCTCCCTTCACCGCTGCAAGATGCGCTTTCTCAGTATTTTCACGGTTTTTGCTTTGCTAAGCAAGAAACCAGAAGATGCGCTTACAGCTTGGTTTCGGCCTAGTCTTACAACCAAATCCTCAAAAGTTAAAGCGGATTAATCTTTTTAATCAAATGTATAATCAAATGTACGAAGTTGCCGAATTTTTGGCTTGGATGCAGCGGAAATTGTGTCAGAAGCTCGGTAAAACCTCGGAAGACTTAACGATCGATACTTAGTCATTCGTAGTTTTTAACACTTTTTTAGCTGCGGCTACTCGAAGATCTACGGGGTACAAAAGTTCGCCTCAAGAGGAGTGAATTGAGGATTACACTGAGGGAACTCAAGGCCATGAGACCCCCAGCGATTGCCGGGCTAAGCCCAATGCCAAAGGGGGGTAGGAGCACGCCTGCTGCCACCGGGATCCCTACCAGGTTGTAGCCGACAGCCCAGAGGAGGTTCTGCTGGATCTTGCGGAAGGTGGCGCGGCTGAGGCGGATAGCTTCCACCACATCCCAGAGGCGGTTGCGCATGAGGATGATATCGGCGGTTTCTAAGGCCGCATCAGTGGCTGAGTGCAGGGCGATGCCCACATCGGCTTGGGCCAAAGCCGGAGCGTCGTTAATGCCATCTCCCACCATGGCAACTCTCTGGCCTTGGGTCTGCAGGTCGCGGATGACTTGAGCTTTGTCTGCCGGGTGAACCTCGGCGATAACGCGGATCCCGGGCACTTGCAGAGCTTCGGCTACCTGCTTGGCCACCTCAGCCCGATCGCCAGTAAGCAGCATCACCTGCAAGCCCATCTTTTGCAGTTGTCGCAGTGTTGCCTGCGCATCAGGCCGCAAGGGATCCTGGGCTGCCAGCAGCCCCACCAGGGATCCCTCTAGAGCCACGCCCACCACCGTTTTGCCGGCTGCCAGTAGCGCCTCGGCCTGGGCCTGGGTCTCCTGGGACAGCGGGATCCCCAAAGCAGCCAGCCCATCCAGGGATCCCAACACCACTGCCTGCCCTTCCACTTGGGCGGCGACTCCTATCCCCGGTTGGGTTTGAAACTCGCCGGCGGAGAGCAACGGCAAACCCTGGGTGCGGGCGGCTTGCAAAATGGCTTGCGCCAGCGGATGGCGAGTGCCGCTTTCCACTGTGGCCGCCAGTTGGAGCAGGCGATTGGAATCTAGGGAGGGGTCAAGGCTGAGACAGTCCGTCAGGCGGGGATCCCCTTGGGTGAGGGTGCCGGTTTTGTCGAAGACCACCGTTTGCAAGCGATGGGCTTTCTCCAGAACATCTCCCCCTCGGATGAGCAAGCCCCGCTCGGCTCCCAAGCCAGTACCCACCAGGATGGCCATCGGCGTAGCCAATCCCAAAGCACAGGGGCAGGCCACCACCAAAACGGCAATGGCCATCTTGAGGCTGCTGAGCAGGGGTGTGGGGTGAGGGGGATGGTCACCCAGATGCAGATGGGCGTGCAGGCTGAACCCCGCCAGGACGAAGTGCTCCGCACCGTCGCTCCCCCAAAGCGGGATCCCAATCCAGTACCAGAACCCAAAGGTGAGAATGGCCAGCGTGACCACCCCATAGGTGAAGTAGCCCGCCACCTGGTCGGCTATCCGTTGGATGGGGGCCTTGCGAGCTTGGGCCTCTTCCACCAGGCGGATGATCTGGGCCAAGGTGGTGTCTTTCCCGGTGCGCGTCGCTCGGCACAGCAACAACCCCGATTGGTTCAGCGTCCCCGCCACCACGGGATCCCCCACTTGTTTCAGCACCGGCAAGGGTTCCCCCGTCAACATCCCCTCGTTGACCGTGGCCTGGCCGGCAATGACCTCTCCATCCACCGGGATCTGTTCGCCAGCCCGCACCTGCAGCCAATCCCCCACTCGCACCTGTTCGATAGGACACCATTCTCCGGTTTGGGATCCCAGATCCAGGTTCCCCTCTGGGCTGGAAGCCAGAGATCCCGCCTTCTCTGCAGGCTGAACCCGCCGAGCCAAACTGGGACACAAGCTCACCAGCGATTGCAGGCTGCTGGCCGCCCGCAGGCGGCTGTGCTGTTCCAAGGCCCGTCCCAACAGGATGAAGCTGAGCATCATGACGGGCTCGTCGAAAAAGCACTCCCAGCCCACCTGAGGGGCCAACAACCCCGCCAGACTGGCCAGGTAGGCCGATCCGGATCCCAAGGTAACCAAGGTGTTCATGTTGGGGGCCAGCCGCCGCGCCCCTCTCCAACCATCCAGGACAATGCCGCGAGCTGGGCCGACAAAAGTCAAGGTCGCCAAGCCCCAGTGCAGCCAGACATCATTAAGGAGGGGCAAGCCCAGACGGGCGAAGAGATCCAAGTGTCCGGCGGCAGAAATCAGCAGCAAAAAAGCGGCGGTGAGCGCTTGGCGAATGTGGTGTCGGGTCTGCTGTCGCTGCCGAGAGAGGGGATCCGCAGGCACATCCAAGGCTTCTTCCCACCCACCGGGAGGGGAAGAGGGATCTTGAGAGTGCTCCGCACCGCTGACGGGAACCGAACTCCCGCCGGAGAGGGCCTCACCCTCTGAACTGTAGCGGCTGGGGAACCCTGCCTCTGTCAAAATCTGGGCCAGGTGCTGCGGGTCGGGCCGGATCCCAGGGGCAAACTCCACAAGGGCCGACTCGGTAACCAGGTTAACGCTGGCCTTAACCACCCCCGGCTGTCTCAGCAGGGCCTGCTCAACGGTGCGGACGCAGCCGGCACAACTCATGCCCCCCACCTGGAGAATCAGGGATCCCTCCTGAGAAGGCGCTGTGGGCCCATTCTGGTCAGCCGGATCCCTTGGCCTGTCTGCCTTATGGGCCTTATGGGTCAGAGTGCTCCGCACTGCTGACGCGAATGCATCTGGGATGGCCATCTTTGTTCTCCCGTGGTTGACAGACTCCTGGCCCTACTGGCTGCAGTAGGACAGAGCTCTAAATCTCATTTTTTGCCAAACTCAATCGTAGGACTGGGATCCCGGCAACAAAGTGCTCCCCACCGCTAACGCAAACGGCAAGGGAACAGAAAGCAACAACTAGGCAGCGCGGGCAGGCGGGGACATAAAGCTGGGGGGAATGGACTCGGGAACATACCTTTGCAAAATATCCTCGATGGTCTGCATCGCTTCCGCATCCAGCGACCAGCCCCAAAGGCCGGATATTGCCTCCAGATGATAGGGCTTGCGTGCCCCCCACAGCGCCACACTCACCCCCGGTTGATCCAGCAGCCAGCGCACCGCCAACTGGGCCAAGGTCTTGCCATAGCGATCCTGAGCAAACCGGCTCAATGCCTCTGCCGCTTTTAGGTACTGGGAGTAGCGCGGTTCAACAAACTTGGGATCGATCCCGGCGCGCATGTCCCCTGGGGGGAAGGTGGTTTGCGGCGTCATCCGTCCGCTCAGCAGACCTCGGCAGAGGGGACTGTACACCAAAGTGTGAATGCCGTGCTGATACATTTACGCTGAACACTG
>NZ_JANSHV010000265.1:0-4249 GCF_047461775.1 Synechococcus sp. R6-5 | reverse complement strand
TGATCCCTACCTTTTCCCCGCAAGGGGAAGATGGTGAATGGGGTGACAGGCTGGGAACTGTCCTAGCGACACCTGGGGAGAGAGGCTGGGTTTAATAGACTGTAAACGTAATTTACGGTACAGATCTATGACAACTGCTGCCGCTTCTGCTACTCCCACTGCCCCTGAGACGACGCTGCTGAACGTTTGGCAAGTGCTGGCGGAAGAGTTTGCCGGTCAGGTTGCCCTACGGGATCCCCACGCGCAGCCAGTTTTCGAGATATCTTATGGAGAGCTGTTTCGCCGCATTCAAACCCTGGCGGCTGGCCTGCAGGCTTTGGGCATTTGCCCGGGGGATCGGGTGGCCATTTTTGCCGATAACTCCCCCCGCTGGCTGATGGCCGATCTGGCCACGATGTTCACGGGAGCTGTGAATGTGCCCCGCAGCGCTGTGGCGGATCCCAGTGAGCTGGGCTACATCTTGCGCCACTCCGGTAGCACGGCCCTGATTGCTCAGGATCTGAAGACCCTGAGGCGGATCCGGCCGGATGTGCAGGAGCTGGGCCTGGAACGGCTGCTGTTGCTTTCCGATGAGCAGGAAGCAGGGGTGCTGAACTTTTCCCAATGGCTGCAAAAGGGTCGGGAACACACCTACCAACCCCCAAAGCTGGAGCGATCCCAACTGGCCACCATCATCTACACCTCCGGCACCTCCGGTCGGCCCAAGGGGGTGATGCTCAGCCACGGCAACCTGATGCACCAGGTGGAGAACTTGGGCGTGGTCGTACAGCCACAACCGGGGAATAAGGTGTTGACCATTCTGCCCACTTGGCACTCTTATGAGCGGGCTTGCGAGTATTTTCTCCTCAGCCGTGCCTGCATGCTGGTCTATACCAGCCCTCGCTTTATCAAACAAGATTTCCAACAGGAGCACCCCCATTTTCTGGTGGCAGTGCCGCGGATTTGGGAAACCGTTTATGAAGGGATCCAACGGCAATTCAAAGAGAAAAGTCCCCTGATGCAGCGGCTGATCCGCGCTCTGATGGCCGTGAGTGAGAGCCATGTGCTCTCTGGACGGATAGCTCGCAACCAGTCGATTTTGCATTACGGAGTCAGCCCCTGGGTGCGCCTGCAGGCTCGCCTGCAACATTGGCTGCTCTGGCCCCTGCACCGATTGGCCGATGCGCTCATCTACCGCAAGGTACGACGGGCGTTGGGCCCCAATTTTCAACATGCCATCAGCGGCGGTGGATCCCTGCCTGCCTACTTGGATCTGTTCTACGAGGTGGTGGGCATTTCCATCTTGAATGGCTACGGCCTCACCGAAACTTCGCCGGTGTTGTGCGCGCGGCGTCCAGACAACAATGTGCGCGGTACGGCTGGCCCCCCTCTGCCGGGGACGGAGTTTCGTATTGTGGATCCTGAAACTCGACAGCCGCTGCCCCCTGGAGAAAAAGGACTAATCCTGGCCCGTGGCCCGCAGGTGATGATGGGCTACTACAACAACCCCGAAGCCACTGCCAAGGTGCTCAGCTCCGACGGCTGGTTTGAAACCGGGGATCTGGGCTGGCTCACCCCCGACGGGCAACTGGTGATCACCGGCAGAGCCAAGGATGTCATTGTCCTACTCAATGGGGAGAACATCGAGCCCCAGCCGCTGGAAGATGCTTGTCTGCAGTCTCCTTACATCAGTCAGATCGTGATCGTCGGGCAAGACCAAAAGAAATTGGCTGCCCTCATCTACCCCAACCTCGACGCCCTCAAGGCCTGGGCTGCCGAGCAAGGGATCCCGGCTGAGGATGCCGAGCTGCTGGCCCAGCCCCAGACCCGCACCTTGATTTTGCAGGAGGTGCGCCGCCGCATCCAAGAACGCCCTGGCTACCGGCCCGACGAGCAGGTCAGCGACTTTCGCTTCTTGCCGGAGCCGCTGAGCGTGGAAAACGGCCTTATGACCCAGACCCTGAAGATCAAGCGCAACCCGGTGGCTGAGCGCTACGCTCACCTCATCGAGGAGATGTACCGATCTTTGAAGTAGAGCCAGCCTTCTAGGTTTGGGATCCCCGTTGTTGCTCCAAGTAGCGCCGGAATTGCTCCGGTGGAATGGCCCCTCGGTAGGCTCCACAGTAGTAGAGGGTAAGCACTGCCTTGTAGGCCCAATCGCTTGGCACCACATCCGGGAAAGGGCTGGGCAAAGTATCTGCTTGGTTGTTGGCGCAGGCTTGCAAAATTTGCTCTGTGGTTAGCTGTTCTGCCAGGTCTGGAGGGAGTTCCCGCAGGTTGGCTTGGGCCAGAGCGGCGGTGGGCAGGCTCAAACTGGAGAGGGCTGCGCCCACAAGAGCTGAGGTGAAGAGGTGTTGCACTTTCATAGCACTCCGTGCTGTGCAGAGCACAGACAACTCGAAGAGGGTTAACGAGGGATCGATTGAGAGGGAATCCGTCCGGGGAGTCCCTTCTTCAGGGTAGTACGGACGAAAGGAGCGTCTGGATCTGGATAGAACGCCTCAGCCGCTTTGTTCCCGGATTAAGATGCAGGAAACGGGGGCACCTCCAAAACCCCAAAACAAGCCAAAAGGCAAGATTGAGTCTGTACAGCAGGCTTTTGTGCTGAGAGCTAGAGGCCGATGAACGTATCCAAAGGGCCAAGTTTTGACGGCGTGGATCCCCCGGATCCCAAGCTGATCGATGCCTGCGTGCATTGCGGGTTTTGCCTGACCACCTGCCCCAGCTACCGTGTAATCGGCAAAGAGACGGACTCGCCGCGGGGGCGCATCTATCAGATGGAGGCTCTCAACCAAGGTCAAATCTCCCTCTCGGCGGCTACGGTTTCCCACTTCGACAGTTGTTTGGGCTGTTTGGCCTGTGTTACGGCCTGTCCATCGGGGGTGCAATATGACCGCTTAATTGCCGCCACCCGCCCGCAAATCGAACGCAACTACCCACGTAGCCTTTGGGATCGGCTTTACCGCCAGTTCATCTTCTCGGTGTTTCCTTACCCGGAGCGGCTGCAACCGCTGCTGTGGCCTCTCTGGCTGTACCAAAAAATGGGGATCGGCGCTTGGATCCGAAAGGGTCTGGAAAAGGTCTCCCCGCGTTTGGCGGCCATGGAATCCCTGATGCCCCCCCTGGAGGTGGAGCAACTGCTGCCCAAGCGTTACCCTGAGCGGATCCCGGCGGTGGGAGAACGCCGTTTTCGGGTGGGACTCATTTTGGGCTGCGTGCAGCGCCTGTTTGCCCCGCAGGTGAATGAGGCCAGCATTCGCGTCTTGACCCACAACGGCTGTGAGGTGGTGATCCCGCCTGTCCAGGGCTGTTGTGCGGCCTTGCCCCACCATCAAGGGCAACTGCAGCAGGCGGAAACCCTGGCCCGCCAGATGATCGATGCCTTTGCCAATTGTGAGTTAGATGCCATTCTGATCACCGCTTCCGGCTGCGGACATACCCTGAAAGACTATGGCCACCTATTGGCCAGGGATCCCGACTACAAGGAGAAAGCAGCCCGATTTGCCACTCAAGTCAAGGACATTCAGGAGTTTCTCGCTCAGGTGGGGTTAACGGCTCCTCTACATCCGCTACAGCCGGAACCCCTGGTGCTGGTCTACCAGGATGCCTGTCACATGCTGCATGGGCAGCGGCTCAGCCAGGAACCTCGACACCTGTTGCGGCAAATCCCGGGGCTGGAGCTGCGGGATCCCGTCGATGCGGCCCTCTGCTGTGGTAGCTCCGGCGTCTACAACCTGTTGCAACCCCAGGTGGCGGATGAGCTGGGATCCCAGAAGGTAAAGAACTTGCTTAACACCGGTGCTCAGGGGATTGTCTCTGCCAATATCGGCTGCCGCCTACAAATCCAGAAACATCTGCGCCTACAGGGCAAAGCCGGGATCCCCATCTATCACCCGATGGAATTGTTGGATCGCGCCCTTACCGCTGCGTGACGCTTTCGCGAACAAGCTACAGGGGCTGCCTCTAGTCCCCGATCTGCTGAACAATTGGTTACTTTGCGGAACCGAAATAGCCATTAAACTAAGCATGTTGGCCGCGGCTATCTGAATGCTGCTTGGATTCCGCACCCGCTTAGAGCTGAATAACCGGCAGAAGACCCTAGCCGCTCAGCACGCTGGGGTAGCCCGTCACGCCTACAACTGGGGCTTGGCCATCTGTCGGCAGGCCCTGGAGAACCAGCAAAAGCTTCCTACCGCCATTGACCTACACAAGCGCCTGGTGGCCGAGGTTAAGAAGGAAAACCCCTGGTACTACCAGGTCTCCAAATGCG
>NZ_JANSHV010000264.1:0-1714 GCF_047461775.1 Synechococcus sp. R6-5 | reverse complement strand
CTTTGCGGCTTTTGGCGGATCGCTCGCGGAGGCGTTGATACCGTTTGGGTGTTGTCTTGGAAACAAGGGTGAGTACCCGAGCCTCAACCGGAGTTTGCGGGGCTTGGCGATTGCCCAAGGCGTGCCCCCTAGCCGCGGGTGTAGCCGGCTGGGGGATGAAAGCAGATACGATGTTTTCAACTTTTCACAGTCGGAGAAATCTCATGAAAAAGTGGATTGCCTCGGCTACAACCCTACTCTGCTGTGTGCTTGTCCTGGTTTTGTTTTGGCCCCATGTTACCTCTGCCCAGAGGCAGACCCTCAATCTCTACATCTGGTCAGAATACATCGATCCCGACATCCTCACTGCCTTTGAAAAAGCCACCAACAGCCGCGTGCTGGTCAGCGTGTACGAATCCAACGAAGACATGGTGGCCAAACTGCGGGGGGGTGGCACCAGCCAGTACGACATTGTTGTTCCTACCGACTACATTGTGCCCAACATGTTGGAGCTGGGGCTGCTGCAGCCTCTCAACAAAGAATTGATCCCCAACCTAAGCAACCTGGGCGAAAAATTTGTCGGCCTGCCCTTTGATCCAGAAAACACCTACACCGCCGCCTATCAGTGGGGCACCACCGGCATTGGCTACCGCAAAGACCGCCTGCCCGAAAACTTTGAACGCTCTTGGGGATTGATTTTCGACCCGCAGCAGCAGTATGGCCCCTTTGTGATGATCGATGAGATGCGCTCCATGATCGGCGCTGCTGCCGTTTACCTGGGCTTCGATATGAACACCACCGTTCGCTCCGAACTGCAGCAGATCCAGCAGCTTTTGATCGACACCAAGCGCCGCAGTGCCGGCTTAATCGGGGGCGTGGGGGGTAAAAACCAACTGGTTTCTGGAACGGCCAATGTAGCCATCGTCTACAGCGGCGATGCCCTGCAAGCTGCCGAAGAAAACCCCAACATCGGCTATTTTGTCCCCCGCGAGGGTGCCCACATTTGGCTGGATGTAATGGCCATTCCCGCCCAGGCCCCCAACCCCGAGCTGGCCAATCGCTTCATCAATTTCATCCTGGATGCTGAAGTCGGCGCTCAACTGAGCAACCACAACCGCTTCGCCACCCCCAACGCTGCAGCTCTGCCCATGATCAACCCAGAAGATCGGCAAAACCCGGCCATCTACCCTGACGAAGAGGCCCTTGCCAAACTCACCTACCTTAAAGTGCTGTCAGGGGAAGAGCTGCGCCTCATCGACGCCCTCTGGACAACCGTGAAAAGCAGCTAGGGATCCCTTGTTAGCTCTCGACATAAAACTTGACACTTTTTAATATCTGAGCCACATTAAAGATGTCACCCGTTGATGGAGCTAAAACCATGGAGAACCAAGAAGCTAAGTTCGGCTTTACCACCTTCGCCGAAAAATGGAATGGCCGTTTGGCAATGTTGGGCTTTGTGATCGGCGTTGCGACCGAGTTGCTGACCGGCCAAGGGATCCTTTCTCAAATTGGCCTGATGTAATCCCAGTAGACCCAAGACACTGCTGTAGATCCTTGCTTGCCTGGCTGTAGTTTCCACCCTCTGCAAAGCAGCCAGGCTTTCGCATTGCCCTCGATTCTGGATTTAGGTCTGAATGAATCCAAATGGAAGTGGAAGCGAAATGCAGGCTGTTAAGTCCAGCTTCCACTGCCTTGCTTCTGCCGCTGACTGATACATTCACGCTGAACTCTCCTG
>NZ_JANSHV010000263.1:0-1899 GCF_047461775.1 Synechococcus sp. R6-5 | reverse complement strand
GCGGGGCTCCTGCGATTTCTAGCTGAAGGGACAGGATCGCGCATCCAGGGTTCTCGAATAGCGATGGGACTTGTCGGGATCCCATCTAGAATAGGCGACAACCGGGCGAGAGAGGAGGTGAGCTGGCGGGTGACCTTCGCCCAGTGGCTGGGGCTAGGGGCGCTGTTGGGCCTGCTAGTTCTGCTTTGGCAGATCCGGCAGATCCTGCTGTTGGTGTTCGCGGCCATTGTGTTGGCAGTAGCATTGGATACCTTGGCCCAGATCCCACAGCGCTACGGCTTTCGGCGTGGCCCCTCGATTGTCATCACCAGTTTGACGGTTTTGGTGGCCGCGATCTTGGTGGGGCTAATCGTGGTGCCCCCCCTGGCGGAGCAGTTGCGGTGGCTGTTTACCGATGGGGTGCCCGCCGGGATCGTGCAAGCGCAGCGGCTGTTCGAGAGCTTGATTCTCTCTTTGCCGACGGATATTGAGCTGCCGACGCTGCGGGAATTGGCCAATAGCTTGGTGCCCCAGGCCACCGAGTTGGTGCGACAGGTGCGCGACTTTTTCTCCCAGTCCTTCACTGCCTTTTTTGGCACCCTGCTCAACCTATTGTTTGTAATCATCCTCACCATTTTGTTGTTGGCGGATCCCCAAGCCTACAGTCGCGCTTTTGTCTCGGTTTTCCCGGCCTTTTACCGTCCCCGCATTCGCTACATCCTCAAGCGCTGTGAGCTGGCGCTGCGAGGGTGGCTGATGGGGATCCTGTTTACCAGCACCTTGGTGATGCTGCTGAGTGGGATCGGGCTGTGGATTTTGGGGGTGCCCCTGATCTTGGCCAATGCGGTGCTGGCGGGATTGTTCAACTTCATCCCCAATATCGGCCCCACCTTAAGCGTGGTAGCCCCCATGCTGGTAGCCCTCACGGATGCCCCTTGGAAGTCCTTGGCAGTGCTGGGGCTGTATATCCTGATCCAGCAGTTGGAAAGCAGCGTCTTCACCCCCATCGTTATGTCCCGACAGGTGTCGCTCCTGCCCGCCCTAACCCTAGTAGCTCAAGTTACTTCAGCCTTTTTCTTTGGGGTGCTGGGCCTGTTCCTGGCCGTGCCTTTGGCGGCAATCCTGCAGGTGTGGATTCAGGAGGTGCTAATTCGGGATGTCCTGGATCCCTGGCAGGGATCCCGATTGCGGCCCTTGCTCAGGTTGGAAAGTGGAGAGAATGGGATCCAAAGCTCCACCCAGGCGGAAAACCAGGATCCCATTCCGCGACCGCAATCGGTGCGAGAAGGTTGAGGGGGCAATGCTCCTGGCTTGGCTCAACCCCATCAGCTTAGCCACACGACCGGCCCTTCCATTGGGCAGGAATCGACGTTCTCCCCACGGCTAGAGCCGGGGGATTCTTTCCCGTCGCTCCACGCTCCTCGCGCTTGACCGGTGTGAGAACGCGACAACTGGCAACTGCGCACCCAGGCAGAGCGGCATCGGGGAAACAGTGAGGCCCACGGCCCGCTGTGCGAAGGGCATTCTGTCAACCAAGGATTCTGTCCCGCTATCGCTCACCTGGCAAGGTTGGACTGTGGAGTCCCGGCGGGAAAAGCCGCAACCCCTGCTGTCGCACCCGCCGCTCCTGGAAAGGGATAGGGGTCACGCGCGGCAAAGGCGTAGCCACAGGCTGGGGAGTTGAAGTGGGGACAGGTTGTGGAGAGGGCTCAGGCGTAAGCTCAGGTTCGGGAGTGGCTACTACGGGCGGTGGCGTTGGAACAGCCGGGATCCCCTCTGGTGTCGGACGGGGGCGGCCCAGTTGAAAGCGCGGCTGGCGACGAGGTGCAAGCGTGGGCGTCGCCTCTGGCGTTGGAGTCGGAGTGGGTGTGGGTGTGGGCGTCGGGCTGGGTGTTGGCGTCGGAGTAGGAGTGGGCGTGG
>NZ_JANSHV010000262.1:0-1785 GCF_047461775.1 Synechococcus sp. R6-5 | reverse complement strand
GCGGGGCTCCTGCGATTTCTAGCTGAGGGGAAGGCGATGTTGGAGGGCTGGGTGCGGGTAGTGGAGCTGTTGCAGTTGCCCTTTATGCAGCGGGCCATGCTGGGTGGGATCCTCACCGGCATGACAGGTGGGCTGCTGGGCAGTTTTGTTATTCTGCGGCAACTGTCGTTTTTTAGCGATGCCCTGGGGCATTCGGCTCTGCTGGGGATTGTTTTGGGAGTGCTGCTGGGGCTGAATCCCACCGTGGTGTTGATGGTGTTTGGGGTGGGATTTGCTTTGGGCGTCACCTTTGTCTTGGAGCGCACTCAACTGTCGGCGGATGCGGTGCTGAACATCATCTACTCTTCCTCTTTGGCGCTAGCCGTTATCGCCCTCAGCTTGCTGCCCGGCTATCGGGGCAACCTCAACCAGTTGTTGTTTGGGGAGATTTTGGGGATCAGCCCGGCAGCCCTGTGGACGAGCGGGATCCTCTTGCTGATCAGCTCGGCCTATGTGGGATTGACTTTGCCCTCCCAAATGTTGCTGACCCTGGATGAGCCGCTGGCGCGGGCGCGGGGGGTTCAGGTGGGCTGGCAGAAGCTGGCTTTTGTGGTGTTGCTGGCTGTGGTGGTGGCGCTCTCAATTCGCTCTGTGGGGGTGTTGCTGGTGAGCGCTTTTGTGGTCATCCCAGCCTCGACGGCAAGGCTTTTGGGATCCCGCTTTACAACCTATGTGCTGCTGGCCATAGGTATTGGGGGACTGAGCGCGGTGCTGGGGATGATCGCCTCGGCAACCTTCAACCTGCCCTCCGGCCCCAGCATTGTTGCCACCCAGTTGCTCTTTTTTCTCCTAGCTATGGCGCTCAAGGGGGTGTCGCAACTCCTGCAGCTCTAGCTAGCGGCAATCCAAGAGCTCTCTCGGGCAGCGGCTTTTCCTGCAGAAGCTGGCCAAACAGGCGGCGATAGCTCTCTGGAAAGACCTGCCCGCTGAGGGTGGGCTGCTCGTAGACGCGCTTGAGGGTGTTGAGATCCCGCTTGGTAATGTTGGGCACCCGCAACACCCGCCGATTGCCGGTAGCCGCCGCATGGTGTCCGCCATACATCAGATCCCGCAGGTTCGGGCTATGGCCCCACAGCCCCAGCCCATGCCCGATCTCGTGTCGGGCCACCGCCGTTATTTCGGCCAACCCCTGTCCTTCTGCAATGACGATGCGCACCCGCTGCTGCAAAGAGCCATCGGAGGCGAAGAAAAACTCCGGGCGGGCCGCCCCAGCCACCCCGCCGCCAATAGGAGGAACGCGGTAAATGCTCATCCCGTAGAAAGCCTCCTCCTCTTTGGCCACCACCTTGAGCGGGATGTAGGCCGACCACTCCTTCACCGCTTGCTCCACGGAGGCCTTCCACTGGGGGTGATCCCCTTGGATGTAGATAGGGACGGGATAGAAGGCCCACTGGGCATAGGCTCCACCTGGCAAAAGCGGCTCGATTTCCTCAAAGTAGTCTCCCACCGCCTTGTCGTAGGCGTAGCGATCCAGGCCGGGGGGGAGTTTGAGCCGCATCGGCTGCGGCAGTTCTCCGGCTTGAGTTTGAGCCTGGGCTTGCAGGGCTTCAATGCCAAAAAAGTGGGGAACCAGCAGGGATCCCCTGCCCCCCACTGCCAGGACGAGGAGCATCGTCCAGCCGAGGATGCAAAGCTGTAGAATGCGCCGCCGCATCAAAGCCGCCCTTTCGCCCTTGTCTTTCTACAAGGTTAGTGGCTCAGAAAGCAAGTGTCGTTCGTTTGACATCCTCCCCGGCCTGAAGGCCG
>NZ_JANSHV010000261.1:0-4885 GCF_047461775.1 Synechococcus sp. R6-5 | reverse complement strand
GCAGTGTTCAGCGTAAATGTATCAGACGTCACCTCCTATTGGGGTTTCGTAAGTTTTTCAGAGGGGTGTAGTCCTCAATCCAAATAGGCGCTCAACTCCTGCTCCAATGTAGGCAGTTGCACCTCTCCCTGCTCCAGCTCTTCCAAATCTTCCAGTTGCTTGCGCAAACGGGCGATCCGCTCTTGCAGGCACTCTTTGATGCCTTTGGCCCCCAAACCGAGGCAGCTGCGGCAGACTTCCCCGTAGATTTGCCCGCGGTCGTTGTAGACCACCGCCAGCAACACTTGGTGCCCTTTTTTCTGGATGGGGTTGGCCCATCCCCCACAGATAATGCAGGGCACTCGGCCATTGCCCCCGTAAATGCTGCGTTCCCAGACGATTCTCACGCTCAGCCTCAATGCAACTTGTTGCCCACCAGCATAAAAACCCAGGGGGATCCCTTGCCACCCCAAGATCCTTAAGATCCTCAATGGATCGCCGGCTCCCTTTTTTCTTCCTGAGAGAGGTTGGGGGTGAGAGCTAAAAAGGGATCCCGGCGGCTAGGTGCTGGGCCGGGCAGATTGAGAGCGGTCGATGGTGCGATAGGTGAGGCTGGCAGCCACCTCTAGAGCTTTGGCGGCGTCGCGGAAATAAAACCCCAACTCCTCATCCTTCTCCGTGCGGTTGGGCTTATTGAACTTGGCCTTGAACTGCACGTTGCAATACATGGCCAACCCCACCAGAACCTCTGACAGTCCGTGCTGGTTGATCAGCCGCTCCACGTCCGTAAGCAGGCTTTTGATCAAGGCATCGGCTACTGGTTCTGGCAAACTGTCCAGGTCGTGCATGGGGGCTCCTCAACCAACGAGAGCAAACAAGCCAACGGGTCTGGAAAATCGAGATGGATCTGGGATCCCGAAGGCAACCTCTCCTGATTTTCCTGCATCTTTTCCAGAATGCCCAATCCCCTTGCCAACGCTACCACCACTGCCGCAGCCAGCCCCACAGGCCCGGATAACGAATGGAGCGCTCCCGGGCCGCTTGTTCCAGATGATGGGCGTGGTCTTGGCTGCCGGGATCCCGCAGACGATTCAGGCGCATCAAATAGGCATAGCGGTGGATCTGTTCTCGCAACTGAACTGGGGGAAGGGCAAAGCACTCTGGGCAAATAGGGCCGAGATTCAGACCCCTATCGTTGAAAAGGCAACGAACTCGCTTCCCGCCCGCAAAACGCTTTCCGCAGGCGGCACAGTAGCAAGTTGAGGGCTGGCTGGCAAGCCGCTGCCATCGAATTCGCATGGTCTTCCCGACAAAAAGGCAAGCAACGTGCAGGCAATTCGCTGTAGCCATAATAGGCTAGAAGCTGGTGAGCAGAACCCAGGATGGGGGGGCCTGGAGTATCGAAAACCATGCCGCAACTTTACGACTGTGTCATCGTCGGCGCCGGCCCTGCTGGAGGATCTGCCGCCTACCATCTGGCCAAGCGGGGACGCTCGGTGCTGGTTCTGGAAAAGGATCCCTTGCCCCGCTACAAACCCTGTGGGGGCGGCGTTTCTCCTATGGTGGCGGCTTGGTTTGACTTCGACTTTGGCCCCGCCATTTCCCTCAAGATCCGGCAAATCCGCTACACCTGGCGCGGCGGCGATCCGGTGGTGGTCGATTTGGATTTGAAAGAGCCCGTTTGGATGGTGCGGCGGGATGTTTTCGACCACTACCTGATTCAGCAAGCGCAAAAGCAAGGGGCAGCGCTCCAGGCAGAATGCCCTGTCTCTGGACTCGAGTGGCAAAGCGACCGCTGGCAAGTGATGACAACCGCCGGTCCGGTCTGGGGTCGGTACGTGATCGGGGCCGATGGGGCAAAAGGCTCAATGGCCAAGTGGCTGGGCTTTCAGGAACGCCGCCGTCGCTTGGCTGCCGCCTTGGAAGCAGAAGTGCCTCTCCTGCAGCCGCAAACTGCAGCCGCCCATTTTGACTTCGGCGCCGTGAGCAATGGCTACATCTGGAACTTCCCCAAGGCCGATGGCTACTCAATTGGAGCGGGCACCTTTCGGGGTGGAGAAAAACAAAACCTGCGGGAAATTGCCGCCCAATATGCCCAAAGCTTTGGTGTGGACTTGAAATCGGTCAAGCCATTTGGCCATCCCATCTGCCTCTGGGACGAAGATCAACCGCTACACACCCAAAATGCCCTCTTGGTGGGAGATGCCGCCTGCGTCATCGATCCGTTTACCGCCGAAGGGATCCGCCCTTCCCTTCTCACCGGCATGTTGGCGGCCCAGGCCATCGATCAAGCTCTAGGCGGGGATACAGAAGCTCTGGCGAACTACTCTGCCCGCGTCCAGCAGGAATGGGGCTCCGAGATGCGTTGGGCTAAGCGGATTGCGGCGTTGTTCTATCGCTTTCCGGGCGTGGGCTACAGGGTGGGCGTCAAACGACCGGGAGCCACTCGGCGCATGGGCCAGATCTTGGCCGGTGAACTGCGCTACAGCGATGTGGCCAGCTCAGCTATTCGCAAGTTAAGCGGTGGTCTGCTCGCCTAAGCCCGGCACCGACAGACGCGGGCGAGATCCAGGATCGTCGAAGCGCTTGCCGATCAACAGGCAGTTGCGACCATCCGCTTGGCGGCTGTAGCTGAGGTGAGTAGAGAGAGCTTTCATCAGCAAAATACCCCGTCCCCCCTCGGACTCAAGATTGGCGTTGGGCGATGTGGGATCCGACAAGTTCCGAGCAAATCCCTCCAGATCAAACTCCTGCCCCTGATCCCAGATGCGCAACTCCAGCCCTTGCGGCATCAGCAGCAGCTCAATGTCGATGGGCGTACTTTCCGGCAGAGCGCGGTGGGCGTGGCGAACGGCGTTGGTAAACCCCTCTACCAAAGCCAACTGACATTCCGCCCAAATGGGATCCGGGATGCCCGCATTTCGGAAAGACTCAAACCAGGTCAAAACCTGGTCAAGCGCGTCCAGGGTTGTGTCAACCCTCAGCGCAAACGTTTGCCTCTTGTCCAGAGGGATCCCTGCCGCGTTCAAAACCGAACCCCAACGATAAGGATTTAACCTGCACCCATCAATCCTGGCCGGATTGACCCTACCAGATTCTAGACCAGAGCCCTGCTGGGACGTGTCATCCCCCATTTGGGGGGGTAGCTAGGGAGCGATGACCAAATCCACACGGCGGTTCCGCTGCCGTCCGGCTTCTGTGTCGTTATCGGCAACGGGCAAGGTGGGACCAAAGCCAGAGGTTGTCCAACTGATGGGATGGCCTTCCGGCAACAGTTTTATCAAATAGTCCTTAACCGCATTGGCGCGGCGCAGGGAAAGAGCCAAGTTGTAGTTTAAGGGCCCGATGTTATCGGTGTGGCCATTCACTTGAACGCGGGCGCCGGGCATAGCTTCCAAGGACTTGGCCACCTGGGCCAACAGCGAGGCTGCTTCAGGTCGAATCTCGGCTTTGTCAAAATCGAACAGCAAATCGCCCGGCAGGCTGATGGTTTGGGTTCCCACCTGAAAGGAGGTTGGCGTTGTGGTCGGAGCCGGGGTGGGCGCAGAGGCGCTTTCTGCCCCTGGAGCGATCTCAGCAGCAGTGGAAGATTCCCTGATAGGCTCAGGGTCTGTTTGAGAACGCAGCCGTTGCAGCCGCGACTCCAATTCCTCAATTCTGATCAAGAGCTGGATCACCTGCTGGCGGATCTCCCGAATCTCTGCCTCCAGATCCGTGGGGCTCTCATGATTTTCCTCTGGATCTGCATCTGCTGTTGGGCTGGCCACCGGAGGATTGGCCTGGGGCGGGGCCAAGGTGGGCAGGATCGGTGGTGTGGGAGAAGCGGGTTGAGTGGGAGAGATGTTGGTCTCCGGCTGGGGCTGAGGTTGGGCCTGCTGGGGAAGCACCATCCCGACCCAGATTCCGCTGCTGACCAAGAGGATCCCGCTTAGGGAATGGAGAGCGACTGTTAGGAGCTGGGACGAACGAGCCATTGCAGGCAAACCTCCGGCTGGATGGGCGCAGGCAAGGAGCAGGAACTCCTCTCAACTCAACCCTCAAGACCCATCCTAACCGGCGACCCGATCTCGCCAAGGGGATTCTCGGTCGGTCCAACTGCCACTTCCCGCCATCTGCTGCCAGAGGCTAATCAAAACTGATGCGACCTCGATAACGCCCTATGAGGGTTAGGCCGTTGATGGGATCCGCCAAATCCGCCACAAAGGGGGGAAAGCGGGGGTTGTCGCTGATCACCTTCACCTGGGATCCGGGCAGGCGCTGCAGTCGTTTGACCAACAGATCCCCATCCATCTGAAAGACGTAAATGCCTTCACAGCCCAGGTCTCCACCCTCTTGCCGCTCCACAAAGATCCAGTCGCCATCCTCCAACGTGGGAGACATGCTATCCCCCTGCACCCGAATCAGACTTAGATCGGCAGGGTTTCCCTTCAAGTGCGTCCGCAGCCAGTTTCGCTCAAAAGCAATCACCGATTCGATCGATTCTTCCCGCACCAACACCCCCGCTCCGGCAGAGGCGGCTACATCGACAAAAGGCACATACACATACTCTGCTTTCGCGTCGGGATGCAACTGCGGGGATCCCTCCCCTGTAATCAGCCAATTGAGGTTGACCTGGCCCACTTGGGCAATTTTCACGGCCTTGTCAATGCTGGGCACGGATCCCTTCAGGTAGCTGCGCAAGGCCGTATCGCTAATTCCGGCCCGTCGCCCAAACGCATAGACGGCTTCATCGCCAATCACCCATCGCAAGCGGTCTGCAAAAGAAGAGCCAGAGGAGATGGACATTGGCTTAACGCTACATATTGTGTATAAGCAGATTTTTACCACTATATCTTGACAAGTCAACAACCGGTGCAGCCATTTGGGGAGAATCTTCAACGTAAACTACCCGGCTCCGACCGCTAAG